>NZ_JBFDAH010000015.1:0-111283 GCF_040719265.1 Aliikangiella maris
CATTAACTGAATCTTTTAAATGTGATCGATTTTCGCCAATTAAATTGATCTTTTTCTGATTTTCTTGTGATCGATTGCTTACATAATGCCCCCGCTTTTTGAGCAATTACCTTTTTTATCAGAGTATACTTAAAACAAGACAACAGTTAGGATTGCCCGGACTTGATACTTCAACTCCAGAGCTAGTTGAGCAATATTACAAAGATACGCTTAGTGAATATTTTATTAAGCACCCATTTTTACAATAGAGAAGCAATATATCCTTATTTATTAGATAGCTTGTTAGACTATACAAATTTGACTTCTTAGCTAAACTTTTATATGGTTCAATACTATGAAAATAAAAGCAGCAAAACATCTAGCGTTCATTCACTTATTTACGCACAACTTATTTTTTTCAGTACCAATAATTTATTTTTTTTTACATTCTTCTTCACTACAAAACACTCTAATAATTATGCTAACCATCAACCTTTTCATCTGTACTATTTATACATTAAGTAGTAATTGGCACATTGAAATTACAGAAGATCAAACAATGATAGGCGGTGAAACTTTAGGTGTAATTAAAAATGGTAAAAAGCAATTTATATCCGAACAAAGTTTAGATAAAAAACGTAGTTTAAAAAGAAATCTTTATCAACGTATAACAGGTCAATTTAGAGTTTATGATAAAAATGGCAAAGGCTTTGGATTTAACAGCTACTATTTTACCAAAAAAGACTTTGAGCTTATTCAAGAAAAGTTCTCGACTATTTTAGGCATTACCATCGACTGATTAATTTAGAAGAAATAAAAAGAAACAGTCACTTTTTGAATAATGAATTCTATCGGTACATCTTTGCTATTTCGATTTTTTGCAACTTATATATCATGACTAAATGTACTACCAAAAACATGTGCTGCATCCCGATATGCCGAAAGCGCCTTCACACAAGACGGTTCATACACAAAAATATTACTTGAAGACGTTATTTCCAGAGTGTCAAATGCGGCATTCCTTACTTCCGGCCTGAAACGGACATTGACAATTTACAATCTTCAAGATCAATACCGCCAGCTATTCGTTCAAGCCATTTTCTTGAGAATACGCTTGATGCACTCCAACGCGAGATAGAATCGAAGGGTTGGAAAGCGAAAATCTCAATTTTTCAGGTGTATCATAACCCAGACGAATAGCTGAGCTCAGAGAATCAACAACATCAGGTGATAAGTTTTCTTGTGCATCGTATGGATCAACCTCTGTTACTACACGTGTTATCAACCCCATAACAAATGAGAGGCCTCTTGGTAAGACTGAACCTACTAACTCCCCCCCCTAGGACAAGATTTTTTGGTTTGGGTATTTGAATCAGGTGTTCCTCCTAGAGCAAATTCAACCTCTCTTAGAGGTTAGCCAGAAATCCATGAATTTATTCCAGGAATCAGGTCATTTTATACTTCCTCTGTAATTTCCCCATTTTTATTTTTACCTGTAGCGCCAAAAAACAAGGGGTCAAGCCTATTTTACAATATATAACCCCCTTTCCAATTGCTTTACCTCACTCAACCATTGGCCTTCAACTAACTCACGCTTAACCTTATTCACAGAAAATGACACACTTCCACTATGACTTAAGTTAAATAACACTGCAATTTGCTTGAGACTCAGTGCTCCATATCGCTGACAAGAATACATTGCAAACGCTCGTGCGGGATTGCTCACTCGTTTACCTCCTGGACAGCTTTTAATATCGCGGCTCTTTACTTTAAATATAACTGCTACCAGCTCAAGAATTCTTTGTCCACTTGGTCTATCTTCCAAGACTTTTCTTAGTTGTTCAATATTTTGCTCTTTTGTCTCTTCCCTGACAGATTCTTTAAACGCTTTATCTCCAAGCACGGTCAAATAATTGCCTCGATTATAAAAACGAGAGATATCTTCATCAACACCTTGTGCAACATAATTTCGATAACCAACGTATTTTTGCCGCTGCCCCTGCATCTGATAGATTCTGTCACGAAACAGCCAAGATGGTGCTTCAGCTTGGTTAATATAAGCAGGATAGCTCGACCATCGATAGTCACTTAGCTGAGCGACTAATGGACGTTTCATGTCCACCGGATTTCGATGAATATAGCGGCTTAATTGAAGCAAGTAGGGATCTTCATCAACCAGAATTGACTTATATCGTCCCCTGAATAAAGGCCCATCCGTTCGGTGCAGTCGATTATACCGCTGGGTGTATACCCCATTAATATGGCGCATTATTCGGCTTAAATTAGCTTTGGGCGTTTCTATCAGCAAATGGTAATGATTCCCCATTAAACAATAACAATGAATCATCGCATCAAATTGCTCATGCGATTCTTGAAGGACCGATAAAAACGCCTGATAGTCTTTTTCATGGTGAAAAATCGTTTGACGGCCTCGGCCGCGATTCATCACATGATGAAATGCGCCTTTATATTCTATTCGAGTGGGTCTTGGCATGACAATAATATAGCTTAGGTTTTATATATTGTAAAATAGGATTGACCCCTTATTCTTTCCCGCTCCAATCTAAATTATGGTTGCCCCCTTTCACTTTTGTTCGACATCACAAAATCAATCACTCTGACCCCATTGATTTTCCTACACCTGTATATTCACGCTCTTTAACCTTCAAATATTTTATCTGATTTAAGTAGTCATTAGATTCCTTAGAAAAAATATTTTCTAAAAGCCCCCTCCCGAAACTAGTAAGATTTTGACTTTCATTACTCCCCTAGATAAAACCACTAATCAATAGAGCCCAGCTTCAGCACAGTTGAGTTATAGAGAATTTATTCATTATGATTTTTAGATTCATTTAATTACTTGATTTACTTTACTACCTAAAAATATTTTTTCACTCATTTTCGAAAAACCCACCTTTTACTATGAATAGGACTTATAGAGTTAAACCGAGATTTAATGAGCGTATCTAATGATTTTCCAGTTAAGATATCATTTAACTTAGAATCATTACTACCATACACTTTCCTTAAGTAGTCAATAGTTTCAATAACATTTTTGTCTTTATAATTTTCAACTAAGTATGTACTCCATATCCATCCAGGAAAAACACCTCTTTCAAAAGTATCTATGTTAATTTTATCACTAGAATAGATATTCACTAGATGTTTAACAAACTTAGAATAACTTTCTCCAGTTAGAACTTGTAGTGAATAAATTAAGATTAATTGATTAGTTTTATTCTGTTTTTCAATTTCATCTAAATAATTCTTAAAGTTTATAGGAGCACATATAGATATTCTTAGAAATACTTTATCATTCATTAACACATCATAAAAATTTTCTTCAAAATTTATTGCAGATACTTTGTTAAGCTGTTCACTTAAAGAAAACTCACAGATATTACTTTTAGCTTGTAAAGTTAAACCATATACAAATAATATAAATAACATTATTACTTTTTTCATAGTTAAATCCTCCAATATCATTAACACGAACATCGTCGTATTGTCGGGTTTTGCCCCGACCTAAACCCATAGTCGTTTGTTATAACACCATAATATGATGCGGAAGTCGATTCTCTCTCTCCAGTAACAACTGCCACATGACCTGTTGCATCACTAAACCCAGTACTTGCTTCAGCAATTATATCTCCAGGTTTAGGAGGCCCCGTAACAGGAGTCCAACCTTCAATTTGATAATTTTTATCTGCCCACTGTCCAGCAACTAATGGATTATCATTAAAATATCCATTAGGAGAAGGTAGTGTTCCGCCCGACATGTTTATTAACTCATGAATAAACAAATTACACTTATTAGATTTTGCAGGAAACTCACCTCTTATTGCATCATATGACCATAACTCATTCATATATAATGAAAGTAATAACGCATTAATGACCAGCTCAGAAGCAGATGGGCAAGAACATAACCCATTTGGATCAATTAAATTTATCGGGTCACTAAACACATACCCATAAATATTTGAGTCCCCGCCAGCAAACCTAATCGGGTCCTTACTCGTCCACCGCCCAGCTTGTGGATCATAATCCCTAGCCCCAAACCGAGTCAGCCCAGTATCTCTATCATAAATACCACCGGCAAAACCAAACGGCTGAAATCCTGGATTCGTATCCAACGTGACATTACCAAACTCATCATAATCCATTTGTTGAACCACGTCACCATTAGCAATATCAACTACTAATAATGGACTGCCTAAATGATTCGAAATAATTCGATAAGTCTTAGTACCTTTAATAAAGTAATCCGGTACATTGATTTTACTGCCGTAAACAAATCGACTAATGACATTATTATTGCTATCTAACTCTGCGATAGGATTGAGTTGGTCAGCATATAAATAGCCTTGAACTAATGTACCGTTTACTTTTTTACCAATACGTCTATCAGAGGCATCAATTATGTAATCAATAGTGGTATTGGATGAATCACCAGGAATAACCACTTGCATCAAATTACCTAACACATCATATTGATAGCTAGTGGTTTTACTGGTATCGGTATGGGTTTTACTTTCCAGCTCACCATTCTTGCTATATTGATAAGTGTAACCGGCATAACCTGTTAATCGGTCTTGCTCATCATAGCTGCCACTTTCAACAATAACATTATCAACCTTTTTAAAAGTTCGATTACCGTTATCATCGTAATCATAATCGATGGTCTCACCGCCTTGAATCACTTTATCCAGTCGTCCAGCATTATCATATTGATATTCAATATTGGTTGTCACACCTAAAATAATTTCCGACTTGTTGGTAATTCTTCCAAGTTTATCGTGGGTGTAAGTCACATCATAAAGTGAATTAGAATCATAACTGGCACTATTTGTCCAAAGCTCACCAAAGGTGGTGTATTCTCTATCTGTGGTTAACTTGCCGAGTGTCGTACCACTAATTAATCCGCCTTTTTGGAGTTCATGACCAATAATTAAATCACCGGCATTAGTCAGTAAATTATCTTTATCATAAAAATAATTGAAACAATCCGTTGTATTGACACACTGCGCTTTGACTAATAAATGGTTATTGTATTGTTGGCTCACGCTACCCGTGATATCACCAGACCAGGTTTGTGATGCTGGTAAATCACCTAAATATCCCAGTGTTAATACACCATCATCGGGTGCAGTAATTGAATTGACCTGGCCCAATGCATTGTAACCATAGGTATAAGTGCCGCGCGGAATCACTAAGTTATCTAAACGACTATTATTGGGCTGATAGTTAAAAGTTAACTCCTGTAAATCAGGCCTGATAATTTTATTCAGCTTGCGATCTTTATCATATTGATAAACCGTTTGCGGCTCGGTAATACCATCAACCACTGGCGGCGTATATTTATCGGCATTGTTAACACTATTGTAGTTAAAATAATGCTTAGGTTGGCCCGGCGGCTGGAGCCATTCTAAATTACCATTGGCATCAAATTTTTGATTTAACACACTGTTATCATGATAGGTAATTTGATTCACTCGACCCAAATCGTCATAGGCAAATGCTGTTGTTTGATTTTCAGCATTAACAATGGATGTTACTTTACCTTTACCTGCCGCTTCATAAATATAGGTTGTTATTCTGTCTCCAGCAGTAACCGTTTTAATACGCCCTCGATTATCGTAGTCAAAACTCACAGGGGAAAGACCTGTCACCTCAGCTGAATCTAATAATCCCGTTAATGGGTCGACCTGTTGTGTCACCACACGATTTTCAGCGGAAGTGACGGTACTCAGTCCTGTCACATAATTAGTGTGGACTGTTGCGGTATTTCCATTTTGCGTCACGCTGGTAGTAAGCTCCCGCATATCCGTATTATTTGCTGCATACTGCTTATCAATCGTAATACGACTAATCACATCATCTGAATAGGTTGATGTAATGGTTTTGGGAATTTCNAGTCAAGCTAGTAGTTAACTCCCGCATATCCGTATTATTGGCTGCATATTGCTTGTTAATCGTAATACGATTAATCACATCATCGGAGTAAGTCGATGTAATCGTTTGCGGGATTTCCAACAGCGTTTTAGGGTCAATGATTTTATCAATCACTGTGGTGACACCAAAACGAGTAGTCGTGGTTTTCAGTTCATCTTTTTGCTTAATCAACGTTGAAGCAACATTGCTTCTCCCTGTAGTGATATATTGCCTATCACCATTTTCTAGTTCTGACTCAACTGTGGTAAAACGATTTGACTCCGCTGTTGAATAACCATAAGTCACCGCATTGGTTGCTTGATCTTTTTCTCCTAAATTTAATCCATAGATATACCTTCCAGCTTGATGATAAAGTGTTTATATATTGTAAAATACACCCGACCCCTTATATTCATTTTTATAACTATAAAAGCCCAATCATCACTTACTAATCGAAAAATAAAGTAGAAAGTTGATGAGACTTTCTACTTTAATATTTATCTTAAGTTGACTGTCTATTATTGAGTTTTTAAAAACTAGCCACTATATTGCAAAAACATATACCACCCATGCTGCAACCTATAAAAAGCAGTATCATTCTTTTTCCAAACTTTATAGTTATTTAAGGAATCAACAATATTACTTGGAGGATTTCTTGAGTAGTAATACCCTTTTGATATACCTCCCGTAACATATCCACTGGATTGAACATGCAAGAAAACTCCAGGAAAGTCTTCATTTCTTGAAATTCCATTTTTTACTTTTAATTTTATTAGCTTATCTAAAATTTCCTTTTTTAAATCTTCAGATAGTATTAAACTTTTTCTTTCATCCAAAACAACATAAGAATCAGTCAACCTTAAAATATATCTATTCATATTTAATGTATAAACCATTTCATCGAAGAGTGATATTTGCTTATTAAAGTTATCAATAAGAATTTCATCCGAGATAAGTTCAGCATCATATTTGCATGAAGAAATCATGAATAATAAAATAAGAGTAAGTATTTTCATTTTAAAAACCAAATAGTTTCCAATCAAAAGCATCTAAAGCAGAAAGACTCAACACTTTCTACTTTAAAGCCTTTCTTTTGATAGAGTGTCTATTATTATTCAACTTTAACTTTCATATTCAAACAAACTTTTTCTATAACTAATTCTATGGGTGTCTTTTTCTGGAATTAATCCTTTATTATTTAAACTATCAAACATTATGAATAATTTTTTCACACTATATTCTAATAGTTTATATTCGACTGCTCTGGGAGAGTAGTCTACTTCACATCGAAAACCATCATCATAGATTGAAACATTTAAAAAGCAATACTCATCAATAGGCTTTTGGTTATACCGATGAAAATCACCTTTAGAAACATACTTGATTATTGACTTACATATATTTAGTAACTTTATCTGTTCTACAATAGCAAAAAAATTAGTATTAATAGTAAACTCACTTTTCAATATCTGCTTTTTATACCAAGTTGCTCTTCTAATACAAATTTCTTTATTACAACTTTCAGAAAATGAAGGTAAATATACTCCAATAAACTCTACTTTATTTCCATTATCTGCAACTATATTTACATATGGTTCAAATACTTTTTTTACCCCATTAAACTGAGCGCTAATTAGGGATACATCTTTCATCATACAAATAACTTTTTGCTTTTGTCTAGATGGAGTGAGAGTATTTTTCTTATTTTCTTTGATATAAGCACTACCTTCAATATTTTTTTCCCAATGCAATATCTTCATATATTTTTAATCTCTATAGTGGTCTAAATGCCCTTGCCATTCAGGAGGTATACCTCTTGCGTTCTTAGGCAAAGTCCAAATATTTCCGTCTCTATCAATATAAATATCCAATATAGAATCAACAAGAGAAAAACTCAAAACCTATGTTTATTTTCATTTTTGCTATTTTTTCTAGTACTCCTGCTGAAATATTAAAACCTAAATTATCAACTCCAGCAATACTAAAAATCAAATTCACCTCACCTTTTTCATCTATAATTTTATCGATAAATAATTTTTCTCGACTTATTTTTTCAACTAGCTCACACAAATAGTTATTTAACTTTTCGGAATCAACAACTTCAATACTATAAGCCCATTTACTAACTTTATATTTACCACCTGGTTTATTACCTTTTGGAGTAACAATAAAACTTCCAAATTTTTGTGTCAAATATGGCTTAAGTTTTAAGTTCTCAGTAATGTTTTCGGGGGCAATTGTAGGGTGAGAAATCATACAAATTAATTTAGAAGTTCCCATAGTTTATCTCCACTTTTTCTTTCTATCTTTACCTCTTCGGCCTGAAGGTTTTCCAGAACCAGTGTAATCTCCGGCATAACCAAAATTTGACCAAGAACCATCAGGGTTTTGCAACCATACATTTCCATCTCGGTCTATTCTAGTATGATCTGCAGCACCAGCACCAATTCCATGTTTAATATCTTGATGATCTCCTGACCATTCAGTTCGGTCTATCGGTAAAGAGCCTGTCGGTAAATTACCACATTCATCACCTTCTTCCTGCATGACGTAATCCCATAATAATTCAGGAATCAAATTAGGAAGATATATCGCAATATCAAGCCAAGTTACCTCAGGATTATCATAGGTAATAGGTAAATGAGGCCCAATCGGATACCCCGGTAATGGAGGCAACGATGGTTGAGCATCATAACTAGGATTAGGTGCCAATGGCGGAGTAGTTGACCGTGGCATAGGACAAAAACGAGAAATACACAACCCATTTGGATCAATTAAATTTATCGGGTCACTAAACACATACCCATAAATATTTGAATCCCCACCAGCAAACCGAATCGGGTCCTTACTGGTCCACCGTCCAATACTCGCATCATAATCCCTAGCCCCAAACCGAGTCAGCCCAGTATCTCTATCATAAATACCACCGGCAAAACCAAACGGTTGAAATCCAGGATTAGTATCCAACGTGACATTACCAAACTCATCATAATCCATTTGTTGAACTACGTCACCATTAGCAATATCAACCACCAATAATGGACTGCCTAAATGATTAGAAATAATTCGATAAGTTTTACTGCCTTTAATAAAGTAGTCCGGTACATTAATTTTGCTACCGTAAACAAATCGACTCACCACATTATTATTGCTATCTAACTCCGCGATAAGATTGAGTTGGTCAGCATATAAAAAGCCTTGCACTAATGTGCCGTTTACTTTTTTACCAATACGTCTATCAGAGCCATCAATAATATAATCAATAGTCGTATTAGATGAATCACCAGGAATGATGACCTGCATTAAGTTACCTAACACATCATNGGTGGCTTGATCTTTTTCTGTGGTAAAAGTCCAGCGCCCCTGCTCTTCATCGGTGGTAAAGTCAACACGACCAGTTGGGGTAAATTGACGACTAAACAATTTACCGCGACGATCCGTTTTGTCAGTGAGTAATGAATTAGTGTATTCAAAGGTATAATTACTACCATCGACATAAGCCACATTGGTTAAATCATTATTAGCATCAATCGTTAATATCGTTTCATAACCATCCGGTGAAGTAATGGTTATTTCATTTTCAACACTGCGGTCAATATTAATTCGATTGGTAAAACGATCTTCAATAGTAACAAGTTGATTTTCACTATCATATCCGAATGTGGTTAAAGTTAATCCAGAATTAATATCTATCGTACTTATGTGCTTTCCAGCTTTATCAAATATAAAGGGACTCCGATTACGAGTGTCAGTTTCTCTCACACATCTAGCATAATATTGTTCGTCTTGAGAATAACCATTATGAGTAAATGCCAGACTTTCACTTGTCCAAGCTCTGCTGGTATCCCAATGGCTTGGAGTTGAGCTCCAATAAGGTTTTCTATATGGAACCTCCGAATTCCATGGTTCACCATTAGCATCACTCAAATCAGTTTGGTGATTAAAAGTAGTATTAGGTAACGCATATAAAAGTTCATTGATGTTAGGTAGTCGCCAATCATCATATCCGGCATGTGTTAAGGCTTCACAATAATCAATACTTTGCTGCCAAGTTCGTGTTTCAGTTTTATTGATTAATGCATCTTGCCACATTAATCCAGCTTGATTATCAACAACTACTTCATCTATCGTAATTGCATTGAGTCCCTCAACATACTGCTCATCAATTTCAGGGCCTCTGACACAAAGTACAGGATACTTACCAGCTTGGTTAATCATTTTATTTGTCCAGAACTTTTCTCCCTGAACGGAATTATAAATAGGAAAAAAGTGTCTGTTGCCGGATTTATCAATTGAATAAGAATATTCTTTTTCGGTAGGTAAACGCCATGAATTAGCGGTATTATCTTCTCCTAAGGTTAAATTTGAACAATATAGTACCGCATCAGACTTCTGACTGTATCTAGATAAACCTGAAGTAATATATTGCCATTCCAGTCCGGTTACATGATCAGTTAATATTCCATCTTTAACGCTATAAGAATAATCTTTACCTGAATCAAAATAGCTTGCATCATCACCAGCATATACACTTTCAGTCACTCCAGTTTTTAAAATATCTGCATGAACAAACACCTCGGTAATGCTGCCATCACCTTTATGGATCAACTTTTTCCCACGATTTAAAGTTGAAGCAAATGATTGAGTATGATGATTCGAGAAAGACCAACCATTGGCTATATGACTGTCAAGCGGCGGCGTTAAAGTAACCCATTGTCGATTCCAGCTAATAAAGTCCTGTCTACCACGAACAGCCGTTGTATCATTACCCACTTTAGCCCAAGCAGTATCAAATTCATCAAGGCTTTGACCTGAAGTAGCAAGATTACCAGCACTAAAATATTCTAAGCGATATCGATAACCAATACTAATTTGAGCATCTATCGGACCAGTTAGCAAATTACCATTAGGATCGCGACCATCCCAGATAAACTCAACATCTTTATTAGTTAACGCTGGATAATCTTTAACGAAGCGATGTCCACCCACCTCGAGTATGGCTGTTATACCTTCGACTGATGCAGGTAAAGTATCACCACTCAATTTAGCACTAATTTGATGGTGATAACCATGGGTTCGATGACTAGAATAATGCAGTACGATACCAGTACCAGTTACCTCAATATCTTCGTGGAGTGAGCGCTGTTTTACGGTGACATAGGAACCAGTTTGACATTTATCACAATCTTTATTTTCTTTGTCTCCATCAACATTCGGATCGTAAGGTCTAATCGCATCAATAGGTGGGCCATATGGCCAGTTTTTATCAAACGGTGTAAAGTGATTAAATGAGGCTCTCCAATAAGTTGCACCAGGAGAAAATTCAGAAATACCTTTAACTTCATCTAAAGTATCGCCATCACCATCGATATCGTCGGCGATATCATCTCCGTTATAGTCAACACCATCGACTTGTCCATCTGAGTTATCATCGAGTAATTTAACCACAACGCCATTATCTGACGCGACCCAATCGGCTAGTTTACGATCGTAATAACCGACAGGAACAATTTCACCCACAGTGAAGCCTAAAAAGTTTTCAACGTACATAACGACGGGATTATTAAAGGTGACGGTTTCATCATCTCCCACTCCGGGAATTTCTAATTCGGAACAATAAGTAAATGCTGATTCAAGCGGTAAGTCACCGGGCATTGATTCTGGCAATTCATATTCTGTTGCGCGGACAAAAAACTCCGTTAGGTTTCTGGTTGAACCATCAGCTGATTCAATGGTTGCAGATGAAATGCCATCAAAAACTAATGTCGTAGAGCGAGTACCAAAAGCGTCAGTGACAACGGTGGAGGTATGCACTTGAGTTTGTCCTGATGATAAATCAATCGGCGTGACTTTATTGTCAGCTTGCAACAGCACTACATCATCCAGAACATTCCAAGTGTTACTTGCACTGTTTTTCTTGCGGTGTACAGTTAAATAATTTCCTTTAGAATAAACTAGTGTTCTTTCGCCTGCTTCTCCCGCAATTATGAAACGCCCTTCACTATCGGTGGTAACACTGCCATATTCTGGGTGTTGATGAAAACGGATATTAACGCCAGACAACGCTAAACCATTTTTATCTCGGACAGAACCTGTGAATAAGGTAAATACTTTAGGATCATATTGGTTGATTGTCGCATTTTCAGGAATATAATTTAAATAATCTTGCGCAAATGTATTTGATAAATTAGAAATATCAGTCGCTTCATCGACATAAACCAATATGCGATTAGACATGATGCCATTAATCGTTGTGTATAAACTTGCTTGTCCAATATTTAGTGCCGTTAATACACCAGAACTTACAGATACTACTGATTGACTATCGGCGGTAAAGCTTGCATAGGCAGTAAGGTCTTGTGTACTGCCATCACTATAATTTCCGATAACCTCAATTGGTTGATTATCACCAGGATTTAAAGTTAGGCGACTGGGACTAATTGAAATTGAACTTAATTCACTAATTGGCGCAGTATCTTGATCGATATCTAAAACAATACCGCTGCATTGATGAGCATTGTCGGTATTAATCGATTGAGTTGTACCATAGTCCCAGGTTGAAGAAGGATCGAATGTATTGACAACTACAACTGCTCCTTGTTGTCCAGGATTAGTATTTTGTGGATCATAGTTACCTTTTGCCACACCAAATCCAATGAGACCTTCCTTAAATAGGCTCGAACCACTATTTTCATTATAGTTAGTTAATAACATATGACTTCTATGACCCCAACTAGGGCCACTTAAAGGATATTTATCCGCATAGATCCAAACAAAAATAGCTTTAACTAATGTTTCATGTGTATTAGATATAATCGAATCATCATATAGTGAAAAAAGACTTTCCCCCATCTGACTTCCATCTCGATTATTTTTAATTTTTTCATTTTCTTCCATCCTATCAATAAGGCTCGCACCATCACTGCTTCTAACATGATTAATTACTTCATTATTTGTTAATAAGTAATCAGCAAATGACTGAGCAACATTAATTATTTCTGGGGCAACGCCTTCAAGAGGTTTAATTCCTCTAGCCTCTCTTTCACTATTAATTAAAAAGAGTCCTTTCTGATTCAATGTCAAAGAATCCCATTCAGTTTGACTAGGCATTTTTAAATACTTTGATACGGTAGTATCTATTTGCCTTGCATAATTAAATGCTTTTTCTATTTCGCTAATATCCATTGCATTAACACCAGTCCATTGAATATTTTCAGCAGGATAGCGATCAACAAACTGGCTATCATCTTCAATATCTTGTGCTATACATTGTTCAAAAGAATAGTGAACATAGACAATAACTTCGTCACTGGCAGTTAATCCTTTTGAATCAGTTACGACTAAAGTGATAATATGCTTTCCAACTGAAAAATCATCTCGGGTAAAACTGGCACTATTACTTAATAATGTACTACCTTCTTTCCACTCATACGCAGTAATAGGTTCATCATCATAACTATCACTAGCATCAAGAAAGACACTTTCACCTAAGGTAATAAAGTGATCGACACCAGCATTAGCAACCGGTGAACTTGCATTAATGGGAAGAATTTTAATCGTTATTGTTGCAATATTTGAATCTAAAATACCATCACTAGCTTTATAAGTGAGAGTATCTTCTCCAAAATAATCAAAGTTTGGTACATAGTTTACCTGATTATCCCCTACTATAACCGCCTGTCCATTCATAGGCCCAGTTACTATTTCATAAGTTAAAGTATCATTATCCGAATCTGTTGCATCCAGCGTAAAATCAACATATTCATCTTCATTGACATTAACTACTTTATCAGTAGCGACAGGGGCAACATTAGCTTGAGCGACGACATTAATAATTATTGTATCTGTCGAATATAACCCATTATTATCCGTGATATGAAGTTCAATAGTATGTTCTCCTATACCTAATGAACTCGTTGTATAAACCTGAGTCGCACTAAGAAACTGCTTCTGCAAACCGCTAATTCTAAACCAGCGATAAGTCACTATTTCTCCATCTGGATCAACACTTCCACTGGCATCCAATACTACAGTAGAACCAACAGATACAGTGCGATCTTCACCTACAAATGGAATTGGCGCACTATAATCTCTAACGCATCTAACATGATTTTTGTCAGTTCCACTCAAGCTACTTTTACGAATAGTTTCATGCTTACCACTCCCTGAATTCATCCGCAAAGAATGAACTCTTGAATTATCATTTTGATCAGTGGTTGAGGTCCATAGGTTTTGATTTGATCCCGGCACATAATCAAATGCTGTATAAGGATGACGGGAAATTATTTTATTAAAAAGAGAAAGCAACTCATTAATATTAGGAATTCTCCAATCTTTAGAATTATCTAACTCAAGATTTTCACAATATGAAATCGCCCCTTCATAAGTATAAGTATTTGAAGTAACTTCAGCATTATCCTGCCACATTAAGCGATTATTGGTATCAACAACAACATTAATTTCAGATAAATATCCCAGGTCTTTAGAAAAGTTAACATTATATTTCTCACTCCCATTGACACACCTTACCGCTTTATTAAAGCTAGCAACTGATTGATGCATGATTCCTGTATTAAAGTCGAGAAACAAACCATAATCTTTACCAGAAATATTATCTGTGTCTGAGGTCCAATAATCATCTGCAATAGCATTTATAAATACAGAAGAAATTTTTGCATCGCCATTTTTTAGTGTACTTGAAAAATTTATCAAATAGGACAGTTCTAAATTAGTGGGTAGTCGCCATCCAGACACACCTAGAAGATTTAATGACTCACAATAAGAGAAAGCATCTGTCCAGTTTAATAATAAGGTTTGATTATCCAAAGAATCTTGCCACTTCAGGTCTGTAATATTATCAGTAACAATTTCGGTTGTATTATCTCTGGTATAACGTCTTTCTCTTCCCCAAGTCAAAAAGCTATCGTCATAATGGTGATATATTTTATCAGAACCAGTTTTAGGTATAGTGGAACTCTTAAACCTTAATAACACGTTATTTTGCTCTTCCGAACAGCCCTTTGTATCAACTACCACATTGGGAGCGGTATAGTGACACAAATCTAAGTTATTAAAGATACCGTCACTATCATTATCCAGTTGAGACTCAGCACATCCATCACTATTAACATTTTCTCCTACAGGAGTATTCGGACATTGATCGGTTCCATTTTGTATACCATCACTATCATCATCAAATTGCGACTGAGCACACCCATCACTATTCACGCTCTCGCCGCTTGGCGTATTTGGACATAAATCCAAATTATTACTTACTCCATCATTATCGCCATCAAGCTGAGAGGCAGCACATCCGTTACTATTCACTTGTTCACTAGATGGCGTATCGGGGCAACTATCGTTTCCATTAGCTACTCCATCATTATCATCATCTAATTGTGATTGAGAACATCCGTTAGCATTGACCGTCTGATTGCTGTACGTACCAGGACACAAATCATCCACATTCGAAACGCCGTCATTATCGTCATCCAACTGATATGGAGCACATCCATTTTCATCTACGGAAACACCTATATCAGTATTAGGACAATCATCATTGAAATTTGATATACCATCTGTATCCCAATCATTATTAACCGCGCAGCCAGAATATCCACGATCATCAAACGCTGAGTAAACGGTTGTTCCGAGTGGAGTACTTGGACAATAGTCAAAGGTATCTTTTACGCCATCACCATCTGTGTCGTTATCAAGTTGACTAGCAGAACAACCATGTTCGCTAACAACTTCATTTTCGGGCGTATTTGTACAGCGATCAATTGAGTTAATAACGCCATCATTATCATCATCACTATCTGGGGAACCTGCGAGTGCAAACTTGACCGCATCAGCGCCAATATACCCTTCAGTTAAACCTATATCACTTATTTCTAGATAACCACCACTACCAGCAATAAAATAAAAGGTACCTAACGGTTGCCATTGCCCATATATTCCAGTAGCGCAGGTCTGATCTACTTCAAACAAGCTCTGTCCATTAGCATGTTGAATTAAGTGAGGCGTATTAGTTGCGCGGTTATCATGACAAGCATTCCATATGAACACTTGGTAAAAACCTTGCTCTAAGGTAGGCGCAAATCGATAACGATCAAGTTGATTACCTGCGTTTGCATATAAAGAATTTGTTTGATATTGGTTACTTGCTGTTGAGTTATTCCAATATCCAATACTACTTGTACCTAGACTACCATTATCTAAAATAACTGCATTTTCGTTAATAGGGCAACCATTCCCATCAACATTACTTCCGAGAGGAGTATCGGGACAATTATCTTCAATATTAATGACACCATCTCCATCATCATCATTGGAGCTTGGATCAACAGTTAAAGTAAATTCCTGGCTATCTCGAGCATCCCCTAAGTCAATAACAGATATTTTTACAACATATACACCGGCATCACCAACTTGTGGAGTCCACTCAATTAATCCGTTTGCATCAATGTCTAACCCAGGAATTTCAGGGACTACATCAAGGCTGAATGTAAAACTATCATTATCTGGGTCATTGGCTAAAACTTGATATTGATATACAACTAATTCTTGAGCTTGAATTACTGCTGAAGAGGTTATTACGGGGCTTTGATTAACATCAACGACTAATATTTCAAAACTTGTCGTATCACTTAACCCCCCAGAGTCAGTTACGCGGACTATTACAGAATTTGTACCAACTTGAGCACTAGTTGGTGTCCAGTAGATTGTACCGTTATCGGGATTAATCGACATACCGGTAATATTTGAATCCAGAGTAAAATGTAAACTATCATCGTTATTTGGATCCGTTGCGACAACAGAATACTGGAATACCTCATTTTCGTTAATTTGTGTATTAGATATGATATTTATTGTTGGCGGCAGATTCGTTTGATTAACAATTAGATTGAATGTTTTAGCATTAGATAATCCTTCATTATCAGTAACTAAAACCTCAACTGGATGACTACCAATATCAGCTTGTGTTGGCTGCCAATTTATTATTCCAGTAGTAACATCGATTGACATTGTTGTCGGGCTATTGATTAAACTAAAAGATAACGAATCATCTGCATCAGGATCACTAGCTGAAATTTGGAATTGATATGACGTGTTAGCAAAAGCAATATCTAATGTTTGTGTTGTTATATTGGGCGCACTATTACCCTGAATAACAAAATTAAATCTAACCGCATCAGCACCGACATAACCATTAGAAAGTCCTTCATCCGATATTTCAACAAATCCGCTTTCTCCAGCATTAAAATCAAAACGACCTAAAAGGATCCATTCTCCCGAAGTTCCACTAGTACAGGTTTGATCAATTGTAAAACTGTCATTTCCATTAGCATGTTGAATAGCATAAGGGGTTTGAGTCGATCGGTTATCAAGACATGCGGTCCAAATAGAAACATCGTATTGGCCTTGTCGTAAATTAGGTGTATAGCGATAGCGATTAATATTATTGCTGATTACTTGTGCATAAAGTGAGTCGACACCATAAAAATTACTTGCACCAGATACACTCCATGTTCCAGTATAACTTGTTTCAGGATCGCCATTATCGATAATAATTTCATTTGGAAACTCACAACCGGTATCATCTACAAGAATTCCTTGGGGAGTATTTGTGCAATAATCTTTGTCATTAGTCACACCATCATTATCATCATCACTACGGGGATCATTAATTTGAACGAAGCGAACTGCATCAGCCCCAACATAGACACTTCCAGTTACTTCATCGGTTATTTCAAGGTATCCACTTGTACCTGCATCAAACTCAAAAGCGCCCAATAAGTACCATTTTCCATAAATACCCGATACGCAGGTTTGATCAATTTCAAATAAACTTTGACCATTGGCGTGATAGACAGTGTGCGGCGTATTTTTTGCTCGATTATCATGACATGCTCCCCAAATATAAACTTGATAAAAGCTTTGCTTTAAAGTTGGCGTATAACGATACCGATCAATTTGTCCGCCAGAAGTCGCGTATAATGACACTGACTCATAATATTTGGTTGCAGTTGAATTACTCCAACTACCGACAAAACTCGTTTGAGCATCACCATTGTCAATAATAATTTCCTCAAGTGCTAATGGACAACCATTACTGTCCACATCAACACCAATAGGCGTATCGGGACACAAATCTTCGATATTAACTACGCCATCGTTATCATCATCAGAAGATTGACTTGAAATAGATAAACTATAGTTTTGTGTAGCAGATTCATTATTGGTATCAGACACCACAATACTGACTTGATAATCACCAGCCTCACCAATTGCCGGAGTCCAAGAAACCAAGCCGCTATTATTGATGTTAATTGTATTGTTCGGTGGTGATACATTGATCGCGAAACTGATCGGGTCACTATCAGCATCAGTTGCTTCTACTTGATATGAATAATTAATTAACTCTTGTCCTATCATTACTGGAGACGATGATATAACTGGAGACTGGTTGGTATTAGTCACTTCAATTTCAAAACTTTGACTATCCGTTAAATTTCCAGAATCAGAGACAGTTACCAAAACAGAATGCGTACCAGATTGTTCAAAACTAGGTAGCCATTGAATTAAACCTGTCTGAGAATCAATACTCATACCTTGTGGAAACTGAGTTAGCTGAAAACTAAAGGTTTCATTTTCATCTGAATCTAAGACATTTAATTGATACTCATATTGTTGCATTTCCACTGCATTAACAACGGGAGAACTGCTAATATTAGGTGCGTCATTTACATTATTTACATTGATAATAAAATTTTGTACGTCGCTTAAGCCTTGCAAATCAACAACTCGAACGGAAACATTATTCACCCCAATATTTGACTGGGTCGGTATCCAATCAATGTTTCCCGTCGCACTATCAATCGTCATCAATGAAGGTGCTTGAGTAAGTTCAAATGTTAGTACATCTTGTAAATCTAAATCTATAGCTATAACTTGGTAACTATATATTGAGTCTTCATTAATTTCAGTTAGTGGTTGACTAGTTATTTGGGGGGCATCATCAATATCATTAACGGTTAATGTATAAGACTGTGTGTCAGAAGCACCATGATTGTCGCTCACAACAATTGTCACAAGATGTTCACCAACTTGACTATTATCTGGGGTCCAACTTATCTTCCCAATCAGTTCATCAAGTAGCATACCAGTCGGCATTTGGGTTAATTGAAAAGTTAATTCATCATTAATATTTTCATCGGTAACGGATAGTTGATATTCATAGATTTGTCTTTCATTAATTTCAATCAATGGAGCGCTTTGAATTACAGGTGCAACATTTGGTGTTGTTCCTTCCCCCACGGTAATTGTTACCAAAGCTCGATTTGAAAAGACATTTGACGCACTGACAACAAACTCGAAAGTATCAGTACCAATAAACCCATTATTTGGTGTATAAGTATATGTTGGCCCCCACCCAGACAATTCACCATTTTCAGGACTGACGACAAGATGGAAGGTCATATAGTCTCCATCAACATCCTCAGCATTAACTCTAATTGAAGATGAAATATTCTCAGAAACTTGGTGGTTACTATTATAAGTAACTGGTGGCGTATCTGCTTTTACATCAAACAGAAAAGTGTAAGCAATCAGAAAAATACCAAGTAAATATTTCATCTTTTTATCCATTAATTTATTTAAATAGCTTAGTAACTTAATATAATCGCTATTGAGACTTAAAAATTTCAAATACTAGGAAAAGTATTAATTGAGAGCAGCTCTCAAATCTAATTCAATTTTTTTGATTAAGAAAATTCGACTAGAATAGGAAAAAGTTCATCAATCCTTGACGTAGAGGAGATTATCGATGAATAGGCTTATTTCCCTTGTTTTCCATAAATATCAATTACCAATTTAGGTAATTGCATTGTAAAAGTCCTTCCCAGTTCCGTAGATACATTAAGTTGCCTTGTTAATTTCGCGAGATTTTATTATCTCTAATAATTTTTAGCAATCTTTTTTTAGACTTTAACTCAATCTTTATAAACATTCACTTTATTCCTCTGAATTGACAAGATTAAGCTTTAAACAACTTTACTGATTCAATGAACAAGCTAACAAACCTACTATTTATTTGGATTTAAAATAAGTCAGTAAATTATCTTTATCATGAAAATAATTGAAACTAGATCAGGACACCCATTTTTCATATTTTTTTAATGTCAACTAACTATAAGCCACAAAGAAAAAATGCACCATCCCGGTGCATTTTAAATAATAGCAATACCAACTCAATCCTTTAGCTAACTTTCATTATGCATAACAACTTTTTCAACTTGTTTATTATTTGCATTTGTTATTACTAGTGTGTTTTTCCCAGGTGATAAAAATACGGCCTTATTATCTTGAGGAGATAAAATGACTATTTTATCTAATGGAACTTCATCTTTATGTTTAAATTTAAAAACTTCGATAATACAAGGGTATGAATTTTCACAGTCCTTTGAACTTATATTATATTTTTTTCTTCCTAAAGAAGCCCACTCGGGTCTTCCATCTACATAGATTGTTCTTGGCCAAAAAGCAGTAATATCCGATTTATTTTCACCTGAACTCCAAATTTTATCATCTTTTACAAAAACAAAAGGATACTTTAATTTTGTATCTTCTACCGCTTTTGTATAGCTTGAATGTTCATATTTAACGTTGATTTTTTCAGTTCGTGTTGTTTGGTCAATGGTAAACGTTTCCAAACCAGTCATTTCTTTAAGCTTACTTGCTAACCACGTCTCTTCATTAATATGAGCAAATCCAACATGGATAATAATTTTAGCTTTTGGATCTTTATCAAAAACTTTTTCTTTGATGATTAGTGCCGAATCGGTTTCTCGCTCATCGGTTGTGTTAAGTTTACTTGGCTTATGCATGTCATATGAAATTATTTCAAAGCCAATTTCTTTTGCTTTAAGTACGAGGTTGGCATAGAGAGATTCAACAGTATAATAACCCACCTCATGACTAACATAACCTTTCTCAAGTTCCATTGCCGCCGATTTGCCAAAAGCTTCTGCGGCAAAGTAACGATACCCCTGCTCCCAAAGCTTAGGGAGTAATCGATAAGTTAGCACTCGGTGCTGCGCGATATGATGTGCTTCATTAACCATAACAATTCGATGGTCTTTGGCATGTTTTAGAATTTCGTTTACTGCATCCTTAGTTTTGTAACCAACTAACTTGTCAGGAGGCGACTTTCCTTCCCAATCTCTATATTCATTTTCTAAAACCTTTTGATGCAAACCAGCCAAAGAATAATAAAAACTAATATTTTGCTTAATGAAATCTAAAAGCAGCGAATTATCAGCATATTTATCTAAAAGCATTTCTAGATAATTGATCTTTTCAACAATATTTTTTCCTTGAATATTTTTATTGATTTCGGCGCCAACTTTATTAACTTCCAATAGCACCTCTTGATAATCATTTTTTGTTGAAAGTTCTTTTTTTTCATCAGCTATAGAATAAGCAGACATCGATATGATTAGAAAGCACAGTATTATTTTATTCATAATAATCCCTTTTTATTGTTCTATATGCCAAATAAAAAACAGAGGTTAAGAGAAGAATCAATAGATTAATCAATCTACATATTATTGCGTTTAACTTTTTATAAAATCTATAGAGCTCAAGGTATGTTGTCAAAAATCATACTAATATTTAAATTTAATCTATTATTTTTTAATCACCGAAAAAAATCTAACGCGTTCAAACCAGTCTGTCAATATATTCTTAGACGCCCATAAAAAGTTATTTGGCGTGAACGAGAGACAATTTCTTTAAGAAGAGACTTTTATTCATGCAAGCAAGAAAATTAATTAAATTTTTTTCTTTAAACTTAATAAAAAATATTTTCAGAAAAAATTTCTTTATTTTAATTACTAGGATTTCGAATATCATACCTGATAATTATCAAAAAACTTAATTAGCTGAATAGAAATTTCAAAAGGTTACATCATTGTTCCAGATAAATCGCTTTCAAGTACTCAAAGAACTCCCCAACCATATTGCTTTGAAAAGCAAGAAAACGGACATTTATTTTTTGAAGTCATGCAAGATCCATCAGATAAAAATCGATTCCATGTTCATGAAGTGTTTACCTGCGCCAGTTCGTTTAAAGTACATCAATCCAAAGTAAAAAGCTCAGTTTGGGGAAAGGTATCGAACAAAGTATCAAGACATATTCAATCGAAGGTCTGACCGATAGTTCGACCGAGTAACTGACTCAATAATATCGATAGCGATAAGTGATAAGTGATAAGTGATAATGGCTTTTGCTTCTATTCATTGAATGCACAGGATTTTTTTTCAAAAATCAAATGACTATAACAATGCATCAAACACTTACTTGAAAGTGCAACATTATTTGCTGGTATTGCAAATAAATTATTATAACTAATTGTTCCAAAGTCTTTTTCAGTTTAAATTCATGTGCGGCTTAACCAATAATCTGTGATAATAAAGCCAAGCAATAAACCTATGGAAAAGACAGTTGAATATGCACTACCAAACCGATGATGTCCGTATTGATAAAATCAAAGAATTACTGCCACCTATCGCCCTGTTGGAAAAATTTCCTATTGACGACAATGCCATTCAGACCGTCGTAGAGGGTCGAACGAATATTCAAGAAATACTCAGTGGCCAAAGCAATAAATTATTAGTCATAATTGGGCCTTGCTCTATTCATGATCCACAAGCAGCGATTGAATATGCACGTCGTTTAAAACCGCTCCGTGAAAAATACAAAGATAAACTCGAAATTGTTATGCGCGTCTACTTTGAAAAGCCACGCACAACTGTAGGCTGGAAAGGCTTAATTAATGATCCATGTCTGGATAACAGTTTTAAAATTAATGATGGATTACGCATCGCTCGTAAGCTGTTATTAGAAATAAATCAAATGGGTTTGCCGACCGCAGGTGAATACCTAGATATGATTACCCCACAGTATCTGGCAGATTTAATGAGCTGGGGAGCAATTGGCGCTCGCACAACAGAATCACAGGTACATCGAGAACTGGCTTCGGGCTTATCTTGCCCAGTTGGTTTTAAAAATGGCACTGATGGGAATATAAAAATTGCAATTGATGCAATTGGTGCAGCCAGTTCACCACATCATTTTTTATCGGTTACCAAGTATGGTCACTCTGCCATCGTGCAAACTGCTGGCAACAAAGACTGTCATATTATTTTGCGTGGTGGTAAAGAACCCAACTATTCAAGCCAACATATTCAGCAAGTTGTTAAAAAATTAACAGATGCCAAGTTACCAACTAAAGTCATGGTTGATTTTAGTCATGCCAACAGTAACAAAGTCTTTAAAAATCAGTTATTGGTTTGTGAAGATATTTGTCAGCAAATCAACGCGGGCGAAGAAAATATTTTTGGAGTGATGGTTGAGAGTTTTCTTGAAGAAGGCAATCAGAAGCTAGTGAATAATAAAGCCGAAGTATTTGGTCAGAGTATCACAGATGCTTGTATAGGCTGGCAAGATACACTCGATCTGCTAGAAAAACTTTATCAATCCAAATAGTAAAACCCCAAAGTGCTCGCTTGAATTTTAATCAGCCTGCTCATACTATTGTGCAGGCTTTTCATTTAGTTTTAAATGGGCAATACGTATCATTGAACGAGTTGGAAAGTTACTAAAAATCCCATCAACGCCCATATGCAGTAAATCTTCGATATCATCTTCATCATCGACAGTATAAACAAAAACTTTTAGTCCTCTTGCATGGGCATCATCAACAAATGTCTGATTAACAAAATCCACATCAATATGCACACTGTATGCCGATAGTTTTTCTGCAAACATGGCATATTCAAGCGGCAAGCTCGCAGTTAATGCGCCAATTTGCCAATCAGGATGCTTTAATTTAAATTCATTTAATAAATGATGATTGAAGGAAGATATAAGAAATTGTTCACGCTGAAAATTTAATTCACTGACAGCTTTTTGGAGTTGCCTGAATACCGACTCAACAATATTTTCCGTTTTCAATTCGATATTTAAACCACATTGCCCATTAACCAATGCCAAGACTTCCCATAAAGTCGGAATCTGCTGTCCGCCACCCGCATCAAGTGTTCGTATTTCGTAAAATTGTTTTTCCGCAATACGACCTTGACCATTTGTGGTGTGGTGTAAATGACGATTATGAATAACGACCAGTTCTTGTTCGACTTTGTGCACATCAATTTCTATCGCATCGACTTGCATATTAATAGCCATTTCAATAGCTAATAATGTATTTTCAGGTGCATGTCCACTGGCACCACGATGAGCAAAAACCTTCACGATTCTACCTTTTCAAATTAAACACTTGTGCGTCACCAATGAAACTGATTTTATTGGTAGTATGAGTAAACAAAGTTACCTTTCGGTAACTCTGCCAAGCATAGACTCATCTTGTTTAAACGACAAGACTAATAAACGGACTAAAAGGTAACACCATTACGAATTGAAGACAGTACTTTATCTCGCTCGCGCAACTGATTTGCGGCTTCAACTAAACATTGTTCAGTTGTAGGCCAATCAATACAAGCATCGGTAATAGAAACGCCATACTTTAATGTTTGCAAATCATCAGGAACCGGTTGGTTTCCGGCATGAAGATGACTTTCCAGCATAAAACCAACAATTGATTCGTTACCCGCAACAATCTGCTGAACAATATCGGCTAACACTAGAGGTTGGCGCATATGATCTTTATTTGAATTACCATGACTACAATCCACCACCATATACGGATTTAATCCCGCAGCATTGAGTTTCTTCTCATATTGGGCGACATCAGCAGCTTGATAATTTGGTGTAGTGCCTCCCCTTAAAATAACGTGTCCATGTGGATTGCCTTTGGTTTCCATTAGTGTGACTTGTCCCAACTGATTAATTCCTAAAAAACTGTGACCACTAGCAGCGGCTTTCATTGCATTAATTGCTGCCGATGCAGATCCATCGGTACCATTTTTAAAGCCAACCGGCATCGATAAACCACTGGCCATTTCTCGATGAGTTTGCGACTCACTGGTACGCGCGCCTATGGCCGCCCAACTAATCAATTCAGATAGGTATTGCGGTGAAATGGGATCGAGCACTTCAGTTGCAACAGGAATTTCCATTTCAGCCATCCAAATCAATAATTCACGTGCTAAAAGTAATCCGTCTTCAACTTCAAAGCTATTATTCAAATAAGGATCATTAATCAGTCCTTTCCAACCAACGGTAGTACGCGGTTTCTCAAAATAGACCCGCATTACAATAAACAATTCATCATTTAACGTTTCACTTAATTGGCGTAAGCCAAGTGCAAACGCCTTTGCGGCATCAATATCATGTATAGAGCAAGGTCCAACGATAGCCAGTTTACGTGGATCTTTTCCGGTAACTATATCGGCAATCGTTGCGCGGGATTGGGCGATAAAATCAACCGCTTGTTCACTCACCGGTAATCGCTGTTTGATTTCATCTGGGGTTATAATGACTTTTTCAGCATTGATATTAACATTAACGACTCGTTTTAAATGTTCATTGTCAGCTATTTTTTTATTTAACATGGTAAATACTCTTTAACATTTTGTGTTTGCTTGTACTAACAAAGTTAATCCGATAACAAACGGTTACGTTGGTAGTAAAACTCATCTGATAATCTCATGTGAGTCATCAACTCAACATACAATGCAGTACAAATTAATCAGGTTTAAATCAATCGAAATTCAGCAAAGTGCCAATGCACAATTTTTAATGCACAATCAGAAAAAATGACGATATCGAAAGGAAAAATAAGAAAAGTAATAAGACAGGCTGGCAAAAAATACAGAAATAAAATGGTGTGATGACATTGTAGATGGATGTACTGTGATTGCTCGAGACGACTGTTGAGCAACAACTTGAGAGCGCAAGAATTGCGGATCTTGCACGATACCGGTGATTTGAGACACGACTTTATCCTCTATTTAAGGGTTTTCTATTTAAAAGCTTTGTGAAAGAACGAGGTTTAACATTGTTACCTAATTCCCGACTCTATTTGAACAAACTTTTAGGTATATAATTTACTCAACTATTAATAAATTTATTGACCAACATCACAAAAATATTATTAAGCGCATTTGAGACGCTAAAATCCTTGCAAGCTACCGCTTACTCAGACGACACCCAAACTCATAACACTATCATATTGTTTAGGCTATGTTTTTAATTTTATTGATTTTTTTGCTAATTTTGCGAAGAATTGCCAAACAAAATCCAGATATGGGTATATACTTTAGTAATTAGTAACTCCAATAAAATCCATCTGTTTGAATAACGATTTTGATAAAAAGCTAACTGAGCTTACCAATGAAATCAAGCTGTTACGTGCCCAAAACACACGTTTAGTGGCACAGGCAAAACAATATGCCGAGACCAAAAAATTACAGGATGCGCTATACAAAATTGTTGATATTACCAACTCATCTGAAGATCTTGACACCTACTTCCACCAGTTACACCTTATCGTTAGAGATTTAACTGAAGCGAAAAACTTCTTTATTGCATTAACTAATCAACCCACTCAGACATTGACCTTTCCTTATTTTGTCGATGAAGATGACCCAACAGGCAGTGTTACCCCCCAGAAAATTTATTCATTTGAAGACTATCGTGGTAGTCCAACCATGGCGGTCATCAACTCGGGCAAAATACAACACATCCACCAACAACAATTTGCTCAGTTTGCCTTTCATGGCAAATTACCCGAAGACTGGATAGGCGTACCATTAATACAGAAAAAAGAGGTGATCGGTGCGTTAGTGGTACAAAGCTATGAAAAAGACTTTAAATATAGCAGTCGCGATGAAAATCTGCTAATTTATGTGTCACAACATATCGCAACCAGTCTTAGACGCAAGCAAGATTCAGCAGCTTTAAAGCAGGCACATCGGCAGTTAAAAGTGATTAATCAGGAACTTGAAGCACGAGTGTCAGAACGTACTGAAGAGCTCAAGCAGATTAACCGCCAATTAGCCAAGGAAGTTCAAGAAAGACGTAACAGTGAAAAGGTTCAAAAAGCGCTGTATGAAATTACCGATTTAGTCAGTACGTCTTCTAACTTAAACAGTCTGTTTGAAGGCGTTCACCAGGTTATTTCTGAACTGATGTATGCCAAAAATGCAATTATTGCCATTCTGTCTGACGATCGAAAGCAATTAGACTTTCCTTATTTTGTTGATGAGTTTGATACCGCTCCAGAATCTTATAAGCTTGATCCAGAGCAATTTCATGAATACCCTTTTTTAACCATGAAGGTTTTAGCAACAGGTAATCCCATTTTAATCAATAATAAAGCAGAGCTGGCGCGAAAAACCGTGGGTACCAAGGCAATTTCCTGGCTCGGTGTTCCCTTAAAAGATAAAGACAAAACCTTCGGCGTATTTGTCATTCAAAGTTACGATATTAATCATATTCACTATGAGCGAGATTTGTCGATATTAAAAACCATAGCCAGTCAAATTTCAACCGCAATTTTACGCAAAGAAGATGCCGATGCACTCAAACAAGCGCATGAATATCTCGAGCATCGAGTCAAAGAAAGAACCTCCGTTTTAGAAAAAACGATTATCAAACGACGCAAAATTGAAAAACAGCTAGAGCATGAATCACTTCACGACTCACTCACAAAATTACCTAATCGTAAATTTCTGGCAGAACAGTTGAAACTGGTACTCAATGGCAGCAAATCCAATCGTGGTTGTGATATTGCCTTACTGTTTTTAGATTTGGATCGATTTAAAATTATTAATGACAGCTTAGGCCACCATATTGGTGATTTATTTTTAATCGAAGTCTCTAAACGATTACTCTCGTGTATGCGCAATGAAGATATCGTTGTAAGACTGGGTGGCGATGAGTTTTGTATTTTAATGTTTCAAGTTGACAATGAAAGTATCGCCGTTAGATTAGCAGAAAGGGTGTTATTTCAATTACGCAAACCAGTGCTGGTAGAGCAACACTCATTGATTACCAGTGCCAGTATTGGTGTACGCTTAGCAAAAGTAGGTGTGGATGATGCGGTACAAGTCATTGGTGATGCGGACTCGGCAATGTATCAAGCCAAAAACAATGGTAAAAATCGTTTTTGCTTGTTTGATGCAAATATCAAAAAAATCGTCTCGCAGCGACTCCAGCTAGAACAAGATTTGCGAGCAGCCATTGGAACGAATCAGATTACTTTATATTATCAGCCCATCTTCGATATTCACGCCAACCAAGTGGTTGGCACTGAAGCACTGCTGCGCTGGCGACACCCACAAAAAGGTTATATCAGCCCAGCAGAATTTATTCCAATAGCCGAAGAAACCGGATTAATTCAAGATATTGGAGAGTCTGTGGTCGATATGGCTTGTACAACATTAAAAGTCTTTTCGGCTTATCCGGAACTAACCGATCTGTACATTAATATTAATGTTTCAGCAATGCAGATTTTATCCCGTTCGCTGGATGAATATATTCGCAAACAAATTATAAAATACGATGTCAATCCAAATCGGTTAAATGCCGAAATTACCGAGAGCATTTTAATCGAAGACTTTAAGGCAGCAACTCACTTTGTGCAAGAACTCAAAGCTATCGGTATGAAAATTATTTTAGATGATTTTGGTACGGGTTACTCATCACTGAGCTACCTGCACCAGTTTCCATTTGATTTAATCAAACTGGATAAATCGTTTATTCAATCAACATCAGACAACAGTAGTAATGTAACGCTGATCGAATCGATTGTCTTTATGGCCACCAATCTGGGGATTGATGTGGTGGTTGAAGGGATCGAAACGGAACAACAAAAGCAGTTGGCAAAAGCATTAAATTGTAAATTTGGCCAAGGTTATTTATTTGCCGAACCGTTGCCCAAAGAAAATCTGATTACCTTAATGCTCAATCATATGTGAGCGGCTTATTGATAACTTTAATCGATATTTAAATTTATCATTTAATTTATCATTTAATTTTTTCAGCAAAATCTACACTCATCGTGAATCACTTACTGAAATCACGTTTGAATCATTCGGCGTTAAATATCATCAGATTCAACATCACTGCTTATATCTCAATTGATTTCGATCAAATCATCAAAACTTAACATAAAGACTTTATAACCTCAGTGTAGAATAATTATGTCTTCCATAAACGTATCTGGCAAAGTGAAAAAGCCGACATACCCAATAAGGCGACAAACAAAGGAACCGGTAATGAGTAAGATGACGCTGATTCAACGAGAAAATAATCACCCCATTCAATGGCAAGATTTCTTAAAGTCGGGCGACCGAATTTTTATTGGCTCTAATGCCGCGGTTCCTAATCGACTCATGAATCATCTTATTGCCAATAGTGAGTCTTTTAAAGACATTGAAACCGTGCATATTTTAACCTTGTCCGATAATCTCTGGGCTGCTCCAGCGTATCAATCCCGCTTTAAAGTAAACGCCTTATTTATCGGCGGAAAAAATGTCAGAGAAGCCATTGCCGAAGGGCGCGCCGACTATACGCCCTGTTTTTTATCGGAAATCCCCACCTTATTTGAAGAAAATATTTTACCGCTAAATGTTGCGGTAATTATGGTTAGTCCGCCCGATGAATACGGGTATTGCTCATTGGGCGTAAGTGTCGATATCGTTTCAAGCGCCGTTGAAAACGCACGCTATGTTGTCGCACAAATTAATCCGGCAATGCCAAAAACTAATGGACACAGTTTTATTCACATCAATCAGATTTATGCTTTTATGCAAGCAGAAGAACCACTACCTGAACTACCGGTGCCAGAGCTGGATAAAGTTACAGAACAAATTGGACAGTATGTGGCCATGCTAGTTGAAAATGGTGCGACCCTGCAATTAGGTATCGGCAAAATTCCTGACGCTGTTTTGCGTTATTTGATTAATCACAAAGATTTGGGGGTTCACAGTGAAATGATTTCTGACGGTATTATCGATTTAATGCTTAAAGGTGTCATTAATAATCGCCAGAAAACATTTCACCGAGGTAAAACAATCACCACTTTTTGTATGGGCACAAAACGACTATACGATTTTGTCAATGGCAATCCACATGTTGAGTTTTATCCATCAAAACATGTTAACTCACCTATTAATATCGCACGAAACAACAATATGATTTCAATTAATAGCGCAATAGAAGTCGATTTAACTGGTCAAGTGGTTGCCGACTCAATAGGCTATCGATTTTTTAGCGGTATTGGCGGCCAGGTCGATTTTATTCGCGGCGCTTCACTCAGTCCCGGCGGCAAGCCAATTATTGCGCTCCCTTCCACCACCAAAGATGGCAAAATTTCTAAAATTGTTCCACATCTGACACAAGGAAGTGGCGTTGTCACCTCGCGAGGCCATGTCCATTATGTGGTCACCGAATATGGTATTGCTTACTTGCGTGGTAAAAGTATTCGAGAACGCGCACTGGAGTTGATTCGAGTTGCTCACCCAAAATTTAGAGCGCAATTACTTAAAGAAGTCAGAGCACACTATTGGGTGCCCGAATATCAAGAAAACACTCCAACTTCAGTTCCCGAACTTGGCAGCGTCGAATTTAAATCTTTTACTTTTAAAAATGAAGCATATCAATTAAGACCACTTAATCCAGCAGATGAACGCAAGCTTCAGGAATTCTTTTATTCACATAATAAAGAAACCCTGCTGTCGCGTTACAACAATTATGTTACCCAAATGAGCCGTGAAAAGTCGTGTAACTTAGTCAGCGTGAATCAGCACCGCGATCTGGCATTGTGCTTTACGCAAAAAGATCATCTTGGTGAAAAAATTCAAGCTGTTGGTCGCTACTATTATATTCCAGCAGATAATAGCTGCGAAGTGGCTTTTGTTATTCGCGAGTCAAAGCGCGGTCAAGGCATGGCAACGGCACTGCTAAATGAGATGATTACAATTGCTCGGCAAAGAAAGATCGGTAAAATGCTTGCGTTAGTCCGTACAGATAACATCTCTATGCATCATGTTTTTACAAAACAAGGATTCAAACCAATCGCAAAACCGGATATGAATAATTCGCAAACGAATCCTTTAATTTTTGATGATGTATGTTTGCAACTAGTCCTGAACTAAGCCAAAATAAATTAACTCTCATCGATTATTAGCTCGGGAAATTCGTTTTGTATAAAATTTCGAATATTTTACCAACAGCTTGAGGAAATTTATGTCCGTTGGAATCATCAGCCATCCGCAATGCCAATCGCATGATATGGGCGCACACCACCCCGAAAGTCCTGCACGACTGAGTGTGATTAACGATTATCTTATTATTTCTGGATTGGAAAGTGTTCTCAAACATTACCAAGCAACACCGATCAAACGCGAGTTACTCGAGCTGGCTCATGACCGTGAATATATCGCCCACATTTTTGACAATGCACCAACCACCGGTCAATATAATTTAGATGGTGATACGTTGATGACACCACACACCTTGCCTGCCGCCCTACTTGCAGCAGGCGCCGCTGTTAATGGTGTAGACTTGATTATGCAACAGACCCTTACGCAGGTATTTTGTGCTACCCGACCACCGGGCCACCATGCAACACGTCGTCAGGCAATGGGGTTTTGCCTGTTCAATAATATCGCTATTGCTGCACGCTATGCACAAACCCAACATCATTTAAAACGAGTCGCTATTTTAGACTTTGATGTTCATCATGGTAACGGCACGCAAGATATCGTGCAGGATTCCGCAGACATTCTTTTGTGTTCCAGTTTTCAGTCACCCTTTTATCCTTATAGCGGAACCGAGCCAACTAGCGCCAATATCATTAATTCACCACTGGCTGCTGGAGAAGGCAGCACAGAGTTTCGTGCATTAGTTGAACAACACTGGTTACCTGCACTGCACGATTTTAAACCTGAAATGCTTTTTATTTCGGCAGGATTCGATGCGCACATTGAAGATGAAATGGCACAAATCTGCTTGACTGAAAAAGACTACTATTGGGTCACTCAGCAATTGGTGCAATTTGCCAACACGCATTGCCAACAACGCATCTTATCGGCGCTAGAAGGAGGTTATTCGCTAGATGCATTAGGTCGCAGTGTTGTCGCGCATTTAAACGGCTTAATCGATACGGTTTAATAGATAGCGATGAGTCATCGTACTTTTAAAAAATTATTCGTCTGTCGATTATTCCGTGGATTTAACTCATTGAATAAATCGCATTGATAGATTTATTCGACATATGTGATTGGGTTTAAACCGTCATTCGTTATACCTGTACCCCTTGCTATCGGTGACAATCAGCATTTTTTCAATCTCAATCAATCAGTTACAAAAAGAAACAATTTAGTATTTTTTCAATCTTACTCTGCATACCAATTGAATTGCAGCTATAGTATTCTTATTTGATTATATTTTCCGATTGACCAGTAGTTGCCAAGTAATAATAACTTTAAGCCTTTAACGACGGTCAAAAACAATAAACTAATTACAGGAAATCTCAATGAAACTTCGACTATTAATACCCTTAATATGCGGGTTGAGTGGAACCTTGTCTGCAGCACCTGGTTACTATCGTTCACCTGACCTCAATAAAGATACCCTGGTATTTACCGCAGAAGGTGATCTTTGGTTATCGCAATTAAACTCGGGTCAGGCAAAGCGTTTGACCACTCACCCAGCAGAAGAATATCAAGCAGCCATTTCTCCCGACGGCAAATGGGTTGCTTACGCAGCCAATTACGAAGGCCGCATCGAAGCTTATGTCATTCCGATTACAGGTGGCCTGCCCAAGCGAGTCAGCTTTGAAAACAGCAGCATTCGTGTACAAGGTTGGACGAAAGATGGTCAAGTACTTTTCAGTACCAATAGCCATGTGGGACCAACAGGTAACTGGACACTAAAACAAGTCGATCCCGATAACTTGAATACCCAAGCAATTCCACTGGCAGATGCTGTCGAGGGTGCGGTTGATAGTAAGGGAGAATATATATACTTTGTCCAGTTTGGGATGCAAGTTTCGACCGACTCAACCAAAGTTTATCGCGGCGGTGCCGAAGGCGAATTGTGGCGTTATAAACTGAATTCAAGCAAAGAAGCCCAACCACTTACCAAAAATCACACTGGCTCGGTACGTATGCCGATGGTCAACAATAGCAAAGTTTATTTTATCAGCGATGCCAGCGGTAACGATAACATCTGGTCAATGGCATTTGATGGTTCTAACATCAAGCAAGTCACCCAATATAAAGATTGGCCGATTCGCTCTGCTAAAATTGATGGCAATCAGATTGTTTATCAATTAGGTGCTGATTTAAAAGTACTCGATTTGAGCACCAACAAAAGTCAAATTGTTAATATTGCATTAACTTCTGATTTTCCTAACCTTCGAGATAAATGGGTCAAGCAACCACTGACTTATTTAAATGCCTCAAGTTTATCAGGTGATGGAAAAAAAGTTGTCATTACGGCTCGTGGCCGAGTTGCCATTGCTGGAACCGATGAAGCACGTTTAGTCGAAGTAGCAACTCCAGCGGATTCGCGTACTCGCAATGCCGTTTTAAGCCATGATGGCAAATGGGTTTATGCGCTGAACGATTCAACCGGTGAAATGGAAATTTGGCAATTTGCTGCCGATGGAAGTAAACAATCTAAGCAGTTAACCGATGACGGTAAAATTTTCCGCTGGAATCTGCATCCATCACCCGATGGCAAATGGCTGGCTCATGATGATAAATCGGGTAATCTTTGGTTATTAAATTTAAAGTCTGGCAAAAATAAAAAAATTCTTTCTAAAAATGGCTCAATAAGCCCCTATCAAGATATTGTTTGGTCAAACGATAGTAAATTGATTGCAATTACCCGCAACCGAGACACAGACCAACGCAGTCGTATCAGTTTATATTCTTTAGATAATGGCAAAACCACGCTACTGACTTCTGACAAATATGTGTCTTACTCTCCAGCTTTTAGCCCCGATGGCAACTGGTTATACTTTTTATCGGCAAGACATTTTAATGCAACACCAGGATCACCTTGGGGAGATCGCAACTTTGGTCCAATGTTTGACCGACGCGCGCTAATTTATGCATATGCATTGCGCAAAGATGCAGAGTTTGCCTTTCAAGCACCTACCGAATTAACTCATCAAGCTGCGGCCAATAAAAAAGATGAGGATGACGATAAAAAAGACAAGAAAGACAAAAATGTTGTTGACTGGGATGGTTTACAAAATCGCTTGTGGCAAGTGCCTGTCTCGTCTGGCAACTACTATAACCTCGCCGTTAACGACACTCATATTTTTGTTCAAGACAGTGTTAACGAACCCAATTCAACACCGTCTATCAAATCGATAAAAATTAAACACAATACAAAAGTTAATGACTTTGCCAGTGGTGTTGCTTACTATGCATTATCAAATGACGGCAAAAATATGTACGTATTAAAACAAGGTGGCAATAACAGTAATATGTTTATTGTTGCGGCAGGTGATTCGTTTCCAAAAGATACAACCGATAACAAAGTTCGCACCGCAGGTTGGCAAATGGCAATATCCCCCAAGCAAGAATGGAAACAATTATTTCATGATGCGTGGTTAATGCACCGAGATTATATGTTCGATGCAAACATGCGTGGTTTAGACTGGAAGCAAGTTAAGAAAAAGTATGAACCACTGTTAGATCGCATAACAGATCGTTACGAACTTAACGATATTTTCAAACAAATGATGGGAGAGCTTAATGCCCTTCACTCTCAAGTCAGAGGCGGTGATGTTGCCCATGCAGACAATCAACCTGCACCAGGTTTGCTAGGCGCAAATTTGCAACAAACCTCTAAAGGCGTGGTTATCGAAAATATTTACTCTCACGAATTTGAATTACCATCAAGTGCTGCGCCCTTGAGAAAACCGGGGGTAGATGCTCGCGAAAAAGACGTGATTGTATCGATTAACGGTATCAAAACACCAACCATTAACGCGGTTAACATGGCACTAATGAATCAATCAGGCAAACAAGTTCTGTTAACCCTGAAACGCGGCAGCAAAACTCACGATACAGTTGTTGTTCCTGGTACGGTACGTGACGAATATGGCTTACGTTACAATGACTGGATACACAGTAACCGCCAAAAAGTTGAGAAGTCTTCTGATGATATTGGCTACTTGCATGTTTACGCAATGGGACCGAATGATATTGCCGCATTTGCGCGCGAATTTTACGCTAACTTTAATAAACAAGGATTAATTATTGATGTTCGTCGTAATCGCGGAGGCAATATTGACGCCTGGCTGCTTGAAAAATTACTGAAGCGCGCCTGGATGTTCTGGCAGACTCGAGGCGATAGTGCTTATACCAATATGCATCAAGCATTTAGAGGACACTTAGTGGTTCTGGCTGACCAGTTTACCTACTCTGACGGAGAAACGTTCACTGCGGGTATCAAAGCCCTTAATCTGGCGCCAGTCATCGGTAAAAGAACCGCCGGAGCTGGTGTGTGGTTGCGCGATGCCAATCGACTCTCAGATGGTGGTATGGCACGAGTTGCCGAGTTCCCTCAATATTCTTTAGATGGCCGCTGGCTGGTTGAAGGACACGGTGTCGAACCCACCATAGAAGTTGATAATCTACCTCACGCCACTTTTAAAGGTAAAGATGCTCAGTTGGAAGCAGCAATTGATTATTTAAAGAAAAAGTTAAAATCATTACCCGTTCCAACACTGAACAAAAAAGGTGATTTTCCAGACGCTAACACACCTGCCGAAGATATTTTAAAGAAATAATTCTTTAACCTGTCCAACCCGAAAAGCGCGATAAACATCGCGCTTTTTTTATGCAAAATAATTTTGACTCAGTTGTATTTCAATTGAATAACACGATAAAAATCCGAGCAATCTTTCAATATTCTTAATTATCTCAAGTTGTTTTACAAAGTGAGGAAAAGAGTCTAACTATCGTTATCATCCAGCTCAAATAATAGATATTAGAATCGGACGCTACGGATTTTTAACTACACTGATATTGACTCATACATTATGGCAGCCTGGCGCAACTAAGAAACTAAGAAACTGATTTTTAATGAATAAATCATTAACTCATAGGTGTTAAGGTCTGAGAATATCGCCCAGTAAATTATTTTTTGTTATAATATGCGCCGAAAATTACCGTGAAAAAAAATATCACTCACGGAATAAATGAATAAAATCACATGAATTATTGATAATTTTTTTAATTTAATTCGCCTAAAATGCCATTAAATAACAAATTATCTGTTTAAAGCAATGCACTCAATAGCGTTAATTCAGGTGCGAAATAGTTAACTTAGGTACGAAGATTTTAAGGTGTGAAATTTTACTTATAAAAATAGAATTATTTCACCGTATAAAATTTATAGTGGTTGTTCGGATACAGTGCCAATAAACTGGCCATTGAAAGAAGGTATACAATGTCTCAACAAAATCAGAAACCTTATCAATCCAAAAACAAGATCAGAATTGTTACCGCCGCCTCATTATTTGATGGACATGATGCAGCGATTAATATTATGCGTCGTATTATTCAATCAAGCGGCTGTGAAGTTATCCATTTAGGCCATAACCGTAGCGTTCAAGAAGTTGTTGAGTGCGCCATACAAGAAGATGTACAAGCCATCGCAATGACCTCTTATCAGGGCGGACATGTTGAATATTTAAAATATATGGTGGACTTACTCAACGAACGAGGCTGTGGCCATATCCGTGTTTTTGCCGGTGGTGGAGGTGTTATTTTGCCAGAAGAAATTGAGCAGTTACATGCGCATGGCGTTGCTAGAGTATATTCACCCGATGACGGACGAGAAATGGGATTACAAGGAATGATTAACGATTTAATCGAAAAGTCAGACTTTACGACTGGCGAATCCCCCGTTGAAGCACTGCCTCAATATCAAAATCATAAACATATCGGTCAACTTATCTCTGCGGCCGAAAATTATTCAGAAAAAAATCAGGCATTACTTCAACAAATTCGTGAAGCCGCACAGCAGGCCAGTACTCCAGTATTAGGTATTACCGGTACAGGCGGAGCAGGCAAATCGTCTTTAGTCGATGAATTGGTTAGACGCTTTTTACTGGATTTTGACGATAAAAATATTGCAATTATTTCCGTTGATCCATCAAAAAGAAAAACTGGCGGCGCTTTACTTGGCGATAGAATTAGAATGAACTCTATTAATAATGACCGCGTTTATATGCGTTCATTAGCGACCCGGCAATCAAACCTCGCCTTATCACCACATATTCAAGATGCGGTTAATATTGTTAAAGCCGCAGGTTTTGATCTGGTCATTTTGGAAACTTCAGGCATCGGTCAGTCCGATACAGAAATCGAAGAGCACTCTGATGTTTCCATGTATGTTATGACGCCAGAATATGGGGCCGCAACTCAACTTGAAAAAATTGATATGCTGGATTTTGCCGATATCATCGCTATCAATAAGTTTGATAAACGCGGCGCGCTTGACGCACTGCGCGATGTTCAAAAACAATATCAGCGTAATCATAAGCGTTTTGACGAAGCAACCGATACAATGCCAGTTTACGGCACAATTGCCAGTCAGTTTAATGACCCAGGAACCAATCAGCTTTATCGTAATTTAATGCTATTAATTAATGATAAAACCAGTCTCGATTTACAAACTCAATTTGAATCTGACGAAACCATTTCCGAAAAGATTTATATTATTCCGCCCAAACGCATACGCTATTTGGCCGAAATAGCAGAAAACAATCGTCATTATGATAGTTGGGTCAATCAGCAAGCAGAACAAGCACAAAAAGTGCAAGGCATTGTTGAAACGCTAGCGCTATGCGATGACGAACAGCTAAGACAAAATCTTGAAGTATTACGGCAACAAGTCGAACTCAAACTAGACCGCGAAAATAGTCTGCTCCTTGAACAATGGGATGAAGAGGCTTCACAATACCAGCAACCTGAATTTGTTTATCAAGTACGCAATAAAGATATCAAAGTAAGTACTTATACTCACTCATTATCAAATCAGCCTATCCCCAAAATATCGGTTCCCAAATATCGCAGTTGGGGTGATCGGCTAAAATGGAAATTGCAAGAAAACTATCCGGGACAATTTCCTTATACGGCAGGTGTATTTCCATTTAAGCGTGAAGGAGAAGACCCAACACGAATGTTTGCCGGAGAAGGAGGCCCGGAAAGAACCAATCGCCGTTTTCATTATGTTTCTAAAGGTATGCCCGCCGCACGACTTTCAACAGCCTTCGACTCGGTTACTTTGTATGGAGACGATCCTGACTATCGGCCAGATATTTACGGTAAAATTGGAAACTCTGGTGTTTCCATCTGTTGCCTTGATGACGCTAAAAAGCTTTATTCTGGCTTTCGTTTAACGGCACCGACCACATCGGTATCGATGACCATCAATGGCCCTGCCCCAATTTTAGTTGGCTTTTTTATGAATGCGGCTATCGATCAGGAGTGTGAAATTTATATCAAGGAAAATGGATTAGAAAGTGACGTCAGACAAAAAATAGCTGAAATTTTTGCCGCTAAAAATCTCCCTGTTCCCGTTTACCAAGGTGAAATTCCAGACGGTAACGATGGATTGGGATTAATGTTACTTGGCGTCAGTGGTGATCAGGTATTACCCGCAGAAACTTATCAAAAAATCAAAGCCGAAACGATTCAAAAAGTTCGTGGTACCGTACAAGCAGACATCTTAAAAGAAGATCAAGCACAAAATACCTGTATTTTTTCGACAGAATTTGCATTGCGCTTAATGGGAGATGTTCAGGAATATTTTATTAACAATGATATTCGTAACTTCTACTCGGTTTCAATTTCAGGCTATCACATCGCTGAGGCAGGCGCTAACCCGATTTCGCAACTGGCATTTACACTTGCCAATGGATTTACCTTCGTTGAATATTATCTTGCACGGGGCATGGATATTGACAAATTTGCACCAAACTTCAGTTATTTCTTTTCAAATGGTGTTGACCCCGAATACGCAGTGATTGGCCGAGTGGCTCGACGTATCTGGGCAAAAGCATTAAAGCATAAATATCATGCCAGCCCACGCGCGCAAATGCTCAAGTACCACATTCAAACTTCTGGTCGCTCATTGCATGCGCAAGAAATTGACTTTAATGATATTCGTACTACCTTACAAGCGCTTTATGCCATTTATGATAACTGTAACTCACTACATACTAATGCTTATGACGAGGCGATCACAACACCAACAGAAGCATCAGTCAGACGAGCGATGGCGATTCAATTAATTATTAATCGCGAGCTCGGACTCAATAAAAATCAAAATCCCCTGCAAGGTTCATTTATCATTGAAGAGCTAACCGATTTGGTAGAAGAAGCGGTGCTACTCGAATTTGAGCGAATCAGTGAGCGAGGTGGCGTTTTAGGAGCAATGGAGACCATGTATCAACGCTCAAAGATACAAGAAGAATCCATGCACTATGAAATGCTTAAACATACTGGTGAATACCCAATTATTGGCGTTAATACATTCTTATCATCAGAAGGCTCACCTACGGTTATTCCTGGTGAAGTTATCCGTTCAACTCAAGAAGAAAAGGACTATCAGATTGAAATGCTAACCCGATTGAAACAATGCTATGAGGTGCAAATTCAGCAACAAACTCAAGCCATTCAAGAGGCGGCTTTACAAAATCAGAATATTTTTGAAGTTTTGATGGAAGCAACAAAGTATTGTTCGCTTGGTACTATTTCTCAAACACTCTACCAGGTTGGTGGGCAATATCGCCGCAACATGTAATCGTAAGACCCTCAAAAATCCCGTAAATTTTCGGGATTTTTTTCTCTCACAAATTTTTCATTAGTTAGGCAAACAATTTCTTCAACTTAAAACGGCTCAAGTAAAAAGGTGAACAGAGTCTAAAATTTCACTCTCTGTTAAATAGCTATGGTTCATCCAGAGCAATGATGCAGGATCATGACATTCAACATTGTAAATAAATCGAAACTGCAAAAAATAAAACTTATCAATTGGCAAGCAATAGATCCGATTTTGATAACCTTCTTTACCAGGTCGAATATTGGCAGTATAAAATACAAATTGATGCTGCTTAAATGCAAGCAATCGATACCCACTTAATGGCTCAAATTTTAAAGCATGGTCTTCATGGTTTATTTGACTATTAAAACCATAATAACTACCCGAGTTATCATATCCAGGCGCATTAAAGTGATGCTCATATTCACTTAACAAATAAAATCCTAATTGATTTAAGCGCAATATTGGTTGATTCAAAACAGTACGTTTTAACTCAACAGACAACATTAATTGTCCAAGAAAACCTGATTGCGTTGCCGAATAATAATCCCAGAAAAACTCCGCAACAGGAACAAATCGGTGTTGTAGATATTGGGTTAACTGAGATTCAAACCAACCGCGCTGATAAATTGGAAATTGCAATTCCACAGCATGAATTTTTTCAACTTTAATTTTTGGATACAAAAAATTTAATTGATATTTATCGAAGCTTGCAGATAATTCATGGCATCGAGCTAAATCAGGCCCGCCTTTAAAAGTTTCAATCGACTGAGTCATTTCTCTCCCCGGAAGATGACTAAATCTGATGAGATTGATTTCATTAAGAATTCCATCTGGCAATAACCAAATGATAACTTGATTTCTTATACGACGGCAATCAAAACAACCATCACAAATTATATGTTTATTGACTATTGTTACCGCAATTTAAAGTCACTAAAGTCGATAACGACTGAAACTTAAAATGAATAGTATTAAAAAACAGTTTAATTCAAGTTCATCAGCATAAATTAAATTTATTGCAGTCGATCGAGCATCAATGCCACAAAAAGCAGCGTAACGAAAGCGGGCTAGTATAGTACAGCTTACCAAACCTGTAACCTGTAATTGATAACATTAAACATAACTAATTATTTGGTCTGACATTACGAAAATAAAATTGACCACGGAATACAAGCAGTCGATATTTCAACTCGTAAAAATTAATGATTAATAGCTTGGCCATGATATAGCTGAGAATAATATCCATTATTCAAGAGTAATTCATGATGGCTGCCTTGTTCAACTATTGTCCCCGCATTCAGTACAATAATTCGGTCAACCATTTCAATTGCGGATAAACGATGAGCAATAACAATAAGCGTTTTGTTCCCTCTGAATTGATTTAAAGTACGTTTAATCATCTGTTCACTTTGATTATCCAGCGCAGAAGTTGCTTCATCAAGAATCATAATCGGTGCATCTCGATAAATTGCCCGAGCAATCGCAATGCGTTGACGTTGTCCACCAGAAAGTTGACAGCCATTTTCACCAATTGGTGTATCTAATCCTTGCGCTAATGAATCTATTAGCTTACTTAACCCGGCAACAATTGCTGCATGTCTGATTTTTTCTGTGTGATAATAATTAATATTTCCATAAGCAATATTTTCGGCAATACTACCATCAATCAGTTGAACCTGCTGAGAAACATAGGCAATACAACCTCGCAAAGAATTTAACGATAAACTGTTAATCTCATGGCCATCAATAAAAACATGATTCACAGGGCAATCATAAAGCCTTAAAAGCAAATGAACCAGTGTCGATTTGCCACAGCCCGACTCTCCGACTAATGCCACTGACTCGCCGGGGTTAATCGATAAGTTAATCGACTTTAACACATTTTTTTGATCATCTAGATAAGCAAAGTTCAGCTCATTCACCTGAATCTTCCCAAGAATTCCTTGAGGGTTTTTCATCCCATAATCAGCTTCAACAGGATAATCAAGCACCTCAAATACACTTTGGGCGGCCGCTAATCCACGTTGCAGTTTTTCATTAATTTTTGAAAGTTGCTTTAGTGGTTTTAATAAGGAACCCATCGCTACAAGCGTTAAAGTAAATGCTCCTGTTGACAATTGATTAATAATTTCTGGCACACTGGCTAACCAAAGAATAATGGCTGTTGCAACTGCAGCAATCATTTGAATAACAGGGTTACAGGCCGCAGTAATTAAAGTAAGCTTCATCGCACGCTGACGGCTTTTACGGTTCGCTTCAGAAAATCGAAACTGCTCATAATCTTGAGTTGTTAATGTTAAAATATCACGATGATTTCGCATGAGCTGTTCAGCAATGCGTGTGACCTCTCCCATACTATCCTGCAAATTGCGACTCTTTTGTCTGAACTGAGATGACACTTGAGTCATAATAAAAGCAATTATCGGCCCAATTAAAAATAGTAAAACAGACAGTTGCCAACTGGCATAAAGCATTAAACCCAATAACACTAATAAGGTAATGGATTCGCGAATCAAAACAACCAAGGTGTCCGTGGTAGCTTGACTAATTTGCTCAATATCAAACGTTATTTTAGCAATTAAGCGCCCGCTTTTTTGCTGATCAAAATAAGCTTGAGGCAGCTGAATATAATGCTTAAATAAAGTTTGGCGCAATGTTTGAATAACACTTAAACTAATCCAGCCAGTTAAGTAATCAGCAACGAAGCTGGTTACGCCGCGCAAAAAGAATAATCCAATGAGAATAAAGCCGCCGGTAACCAAATTTTTTCCATTACTAGCAGTAACCCCTTCATCAATTAAAGGTTTTATCAAATAAAGCATCCCGCCATCAATAAGACTAAAAGCGATTAATGCAAAAATCATTAAAGTAATAGCCGCTTTATAGCACACAAAATAGCACCATAGCCGCTTAACAACCTGCAAAGTCTGTGGTTCTAAAAATAACATACTTAACGCCATCGATTATATGACCAGTACCATTGCTCAGGATACTGTAAAATAATTTTTTCAAAGCGTTGGTACATTTGCTTTATTGCCTGTTCAATTTGGCTAATATCACGAGCAAGGGGTTGTGCTTGCAACACCTCTAAAATCACCTGGTATTTTCCCTCGCCCTGCTTCACGGCGTACCCTAAGAGTAGCGGCACCTGTGCCATTGCAGAAATTAGCGCAACCCCGCTAGCCGCTCGAGTGGCTCGATTAAAAAACTCAATAGCGACATCTGTGGCATAATGATCGGCATGCAACGAAACGAGTTGTCCATTTTTTGCTTCACTGACCAATTGAAAAATAACATTTTTATCCGATTTATTAATACATCGAATACCAACGTCTTGATAGATTTGTATTGCCTGTGGATAAAATTGAGGAATTTTTGACAAAGTGGTTGAACGTCCAGAAATTTTTTGAACTGCTAGTGGAACAACGTCATAACAGTTCATATGCAGTGTTGCAATTACTGCACCGCGCTGCTGATGTATGATTTCGCTTACTTCAGATGAGCAGACTACTTCGACAGCCAACTCGTTCAACCAAAACATTTCTAAAACACCGTAAGCAATTTGTTGATATGATTTTATTGCCAATTGTTCAGCTTGTTGATGCACACTATCCGGCATCGCTTGTTGAATATTATTAACGGTGCGATTAAAAGTTTTGCCTGATCGCTTAAATATAAAACCAATGATTGATTGCGCAACTTGCATGCGTTTCGGTTCATTTAACCAATGGATAGTTTTGATAATTAATCGGATAAAAAAAGGCATAATGTTTTCTTTTAAAAACTAACAACGATGATTATTCTTTATTGAAATTACTCGGCAACATTCATTACTACATTTATTATTACTTTCATCAGCACATTCATCACAATCAGTATTGCAAACTCAAATTCAACAAAAATAACACTGTTTGTCATTTATCAGCTTTAACAACTTACCGACAGATTCAAAGTTTTCAGCTTCAACTTCATCATTGTCAAATACAATTTGAAACTGATTTTCTAACGCCAAAATTAACATCATGACAGCCATTGAATCGAGTTCGGGCAAGCTTCCCAATAAACTTGTCTCATCAGAAAAACTGTCGGTATTGATACTTAATATATCAGCCAGCACTTGATTGATTTGTGCTAAGGTTGCCATTAACAATTGACCTTGTTTTATTTTTTAATAAAACAATGGTAACCAAAACAAACCATAAAGACTGCTAGAAATTGTCTAAGCTTTGTTTGTCAAATGTATAGGATTGTAGAAAAGTCAAACGTGAAAAAGTAGCCAGGAACGACTCTAAGAAAGACGAGCGAGTAATGAAAAAGGGGCGCAATAACAGATATAATGAGCGTTATTATCAGACTCCCCTCACTTAATCATTAGATTAAATAGCCTAAGAGGATTTTCTTTTAAATTTTCGTGCGACAAATAAATCGGCTTTTTGTGCTGCGGCCGTCATCCACCTTTGAAATTGGCGTAGCCACTTTCTTGCCCAAGGATATTCTAATGCCAGTATGGCCAAACCAACCGGAATCAATAAAAATGCAGGCCCCGGAAGGATAAAAAGAACCACTCCAACTAACGTTATAAATAACCCGACAATGGTAATTATTATTTTTCGCATATTACTATCCAGAATACTCTCATTGGCATTATCGATTAGCCCAAGTGATTGTAACAATCACTTGGCCAACTTGAAGTCGAGTTTATCTTGAAATTACATTGAAGTGTTTGTCTTTTTGTAACAACTGATGTGACATTGCAACTAACAGACAGTCACAATTTTAATCGTGGATAATCACGGCTAATCTTCTGGCCCTAATAATATTCCCAGCCAGCGACTACTCTCATTTGCCTCTAATATTATTTTAATTGTCATTGTTAATGGAATCGATAAAAACATACCTACTGATCCAAATATCCATCCCCAAAAGATTAAAGACATAAATACCACAAAAGTCGACAAGCCGAGCATTTTGCCCATAAACTTGGGTTCAAGGTAATTACCCACAAAGTTATTGACCGCAAAAAAGCTTATCGCAGTCCATAACATAGCCATTGGACCGAGTTGAATTAACGATAAAATCAAAGCTGGAATTGCCGCAATAATCGAACCAATATTTGGAATATAATTTAATAAAAATGCAAGCATTCCCCATAAAAATGGATAATCGACCCCTATGAATAAAAGCAATACTGAAACCAGCCCACCGGTTAATAAACTAGAAGCAGTTTTGATTGCCAGATAATGCCGGATTTTTTCAAGTATATTATTGATATGCACCATTTTATCATGGCTGTTTACAAAGGCTTTTTCAAACTTGGAAGGAAAGCTGGTGGTTTCAGCCAGAATAAAAATGACACTTAAAAATATGACAAAAAAATCACCAAAAATAACACCTAAACCACCAACCAGACGTGTAACCAACGACATTAAATCAGCTTTTTCAATCAAAGAGGAAATTTCCATACCTTGCGCAGGTATGCCAACTGAGATAAGCCACTGAGTCAAAGCTGTTAACTGTACTTTTAATTGCTGAACATATAAATCCTTGTTCATTTTAAATGACTGTATCGAGTCACCGACCAATAAAACAACTAAATATACAAAAGCTAAAATAAACAGCAAAACTAAAACTATCGCGACACTACGCGGAATGTTTTTGCGTTCCATCCAGCGGATTGACGGTGTACAAACAACGGCAATAAACAGCGCCATCAAAAATTGTGCAATCAATGGTGCAGCAACTTTTAATCCAGCAATAACAATTACCAGAGAGGCCATTGTAAGCAGTACGCCAGTTGCCGGAGAATTGTGAATATTATTAGTCATAAAGCTGTCTTAATAGTTGGTTGAAAGGCGATATTTTTTTATATCGCCTTGTTGTATCGCAAAGTGTAGATGAATGTTGATTAAATATTGCGAGCTCATTTTGCCGCCAGCTAGAATATATAACATATTCTGATTACAACTGCGATACTTGATTCAGATCAATATTTTTGAATGTGTTTTACTCGAATATAACGCCTTTGCGGCAGATTGTCGCATGCAATGATGAATAAGGATATTGGGAATTTTGAGCATATAAATGAGCATATAAAGTAAAGCCATTCTCATTGAGCTTAAATATTCGCCTAGTTAATGCAAAATACTAATAAAACCAATATCAATAAAATTAGCACTTGGCGATATGGATATATAACAGAGATAAAATAAAGATAAAATAAAAACATCTTAGTAAGAGATTATTCGGAGGAAAACCAATAATAAGAAGAAGAAAATAAAAATAATAATAACAGTCAATACCAACCGTCAGGGTGCCATTTTTATCGATTTACTTAAATTATCCAGCGATAAAATTTGGCACCGTATTTTCTTCTAATCACACACTCCTTTAGCCTTAAACGGATTTCTCTAATAATTTTTGCCCTACGAGAACAGCTTTTACTTCATACATTTAGTAGATAACCTCAACTCTAATCAAGTCACATTTTTATCAAGAGCACTTGCTATCAGACAAGCGCACATCAGCTAACTAATCAATACGCCCTTGATATACTTATTCCTCTTTACCATACATCCTCAATATAATACGTCCTTAATATAATACGTCCTTAATACAAGGTAATCTTGCCATAGCATTATTCGGCGAATAGTGTAACAATTCTGGATAATACTCGATAGATAGTCTGATTAATTGCGGTGAGTAACCCTTATTTATCTATCGCGTTATTTTATTAGATAACCTCTTTAAAACAGGCTTTACACGTCACGTAATTTAATCTGTCATAAAAAGAATACGCATGCTAAATTTATTTAATCGCCATAAACAATTACTCGATGAAGAAATTATCGAATGGATATTTGCCTGCTTCTCTTGGACTCTCAAAGAGTTTGACCAAGACGTTTTCTTCAATGAGACACAACTTGTTATTCCAGACAATAAGCATTTTCCCGGTAAAGAAACAACTGCAAACGGCATGGCAAATTTAATATTTGAGCAGGTTAAAAATTATGCTGGCATGGCACATTGGCCAACACGGCTGTTCGATTTAACGGTTCAGCCGGCCATTGATAACAGTCAAACAGTCTTTATCAACGGTGACCTGCGAGGCAAAAATGCCCAAGTAAAAGCTTCTCCCAACGCTGCACAGCCGAATCCGTTATTAAACGGTACGCAACAAGCGATGCCACTTTCATCTATGCCTATGAGTAGCTTTCCACAGCCACAAATCAGCCAGAACAGTTACATTGCTTTTGGCTATCATCCTCAACAGCTCAAAAGTCCAGAAGGTATCATTGCCTATTTTGCACATGGTTTATCTCATCATTTGGCAGGTACAGCCAAAACCCAGCCCCCTGGCGGCGAAAGCTATTTACCCATGGCAGGAGAAATTACCGGAATTTTTATGGGATTCGGCATTATGTTTGCCAATAGCGCAATTATTGCTCGTGCAGGTGGTTGTGGCGGCTGTGGTGGTGGACAGTCACCTGTGCGTGAAGTTATTTTGAGTGAGCAAGAAGCAACTTACGCATTAGCATTATTTTGTCATTTAAAATCAATTGAATATCGTCAAGTGGCGCGCCATTTAAAAAAGCATCTGCGTGGATTTTTTAAAGATGCCTTAAAAGATTGTCAGCGCCGATCGCCAGAATCATCATCATTACAACTTGAAAAATCAGTCACAGATTAACTTTCAATTAATCGCCAACGAATAAGCGAATTAGAATTTTTTACCCGCTTAAAAAAGCACTCACTAGTGAGTGCCAGTACAGTAATAAACATAACCAATCGACCGGCAGATTAGCAGACATATTTGCGCTTCCGGTGAGTCAATTTTAAATGCTCATTTATTTAGCCTAACTAATATCTACATTATTAACCGCACCTTTCATCAAGCATTGATGAACTTTGGCTCGGTAAGACTGCCAAAATTTTTTTGATTTTTATTCATTTAATTGAAATTTAAACTTAAAGTTTCCCACAAGTTCTCACGCTACACAGACAAATTATCATTTATATCAAACAGGTTTGGTCATTTAATATTATTAAGCATACGGCTAAAATAAATCCTATAGTTTTGTCAAATCTAAAAAATTTTAGCATAAATTACAGCGGCTCTCATTCGCTTGCATCTTTTTGTTTACCTCAGCTTTTTTGAGTTTCCTTTCATTTAACTATTTTGATATTTTTCTGTAATCCTCATCTTACAAGTCAAGACATTTTGCTGACACTGTATTTCATCTTGATTTCCTTACCCAACCTTTTCTTCTATTAAAATTTCAGCTTAATTAAGAACACGGACACTCTAAATCGACGCTTCTTCAGTTCAATCAATGAGAATATGTCAACTACTTAACAAAAAGAAAATTCTATCACCCCACTTTGTTTTTACTCTTTCTTGACTGAATAAAAAATTATAAAAGCTTTTGCATTATTTTTTTAATTTATTTTTGCCAAACCTTCTTATTTTTTTTTATTTTTTTATTTTTTTTCACCAAAAACAGCTTAAGCAGCAATAGCATACGATGTAAATAATTCCATTTTCACTTATAACTGTTCCTTATATCATCACTTTGACATTCAGCTTTTTAAAAATGTCAAAGCGGCCAAAAAATATAAATCAATAAAATTATTATTCGTTATAGGAGAAGCAGTATGAGACTTAAATATAAAATAATATCGACGATAAGCATTTTTTTTCTTTCAAATAGTGTTGTTAATGCTGAGTCATTATTTAGTTGGGATAATCATAGTGCAGCATCTAAAAATGTTAAACAGTCGTCTATCTCTGAAGTTGAGCGACTAAAAGCAAATGATCAAAGTATAAAAAACTTTTTCATTTATAATACTAAGCCTGGTGTATTATCGGCTAATACAGATAAGCTAACTTTAAATTTAACACCCGATATTTCGGTAAAATTTAATAAAACCACGGTAGATGAAGGCGCATCAGGAAGTTTAATTTGGCAAGGCAACTCCTCTGTTAAAAATACAAACAATCGTTTAACTTCTGAAATAGACTTGGCAAGTAACAATGCTATTTTAGTTATGCGTGAAGGAAGAGTTACAGGGACAGTTAGAGTCGATGGACGTTTATTTAAAATTCAACCTTTAGCCAGTGGACAACACTTGGTGATTGAAATTGATGAAAATAATATGCAACCGGATCATCCTCCGGGAGAAATGGAGCAAGTGGAGTCTGAAATTGACGCTGAGCCAGAAAACAGATCGGCAGAGCAGGAATTGGAGCATGCAGGATTAGAAATGGGACACCATGAATATTCTGACTTATCTCTTATGACAAATAATGGCCTGTTAGCGGCGGCCTCAACACCGGTTATTCGCGTTCTAGTACTTTACTCAAACGGTGTTCCCACAGAAGTTAATGACATTCCTGCATTGGTGGATTTAGCTATTGCTGAAACAAATCAGGGGTATATTAACAGCCATATCAATTTAAAGGTAGAACTGGCTCATTTATCGAGTATTAACTACGATGCCGTTGGTGTGTCTAAAGATCTTGATCGGCTTAAAGCAACGAATGATGGCTACATGGATAGTGCGCATACTTTAAGAAATAAATATAGTGCTGATGTTGTGATGCTGCTTACTCCGAAAGAACAATATTGTGGGAAAGCAGCTGCTATCGGCGCAACGTCGGCTAGTAGTGGGTTTGCGGTTACTATACAAAGTTGTGCAACCGGATATTATTCTTTTGGTCATGAGTTAGGTCACTTGTTTGGCGCACGACATAATCCTGAGAGAGATAGTACAACAACGCCTTATGCTTATGGGCATGGTTATCAAGATACTGATAAAAAGTGGCGTACTATCATGGCCTACAACTGTTCGCCAAGTTGCTCACGAATTAACTGGTGGTCAAATCCATATCAGAGAAGAGATGGACGTGCAATGGGAACGATAGAAAAAAGCAACAATGCTAGAGTATTGCCCAATACAGCTGCAAAAATTGCGGCATTTCGAGGTGATCCAATCGTTAATGTTATAAGCAATGGAGTGCCTTGGGTTGGTATATCCAACCCTAACAAAGGAACCGATTATTTTTACAAAATTGATGTGCCTTACGGAGCAACAGATATTAAGTTTGAAATGAGTGGAGGAACTGGTGATGCAGATTTATATGTGAAGTTTAATACGCCATCAACGAGTACTTCTTGGGATTGTCGCCCTTTTAAAGAAGGCAATAATGAAACCTGTAATATGACTTCTACCAGAGGTACATATTATATCAGAATAAATGCTTACAATGCATTTTCTGATGTTAGCTTAAAAGCAAGTTACACAGGTGGCATTGATACTGTTACGGCTAGTGCAGAAAATATTAACGTGCCAAAAAGCAAATGGTTGCGATATACCTATAAGCTTCCTGTTGGATTAGCTTCGATGACGGTTTCTATATCAGGTAATAATGGCGATGCTGATCTTTATGTAACTAAAGCTCAAAAATCTACAGGCTCAGTATTTGACTGCCGACCTTATAAGACTGGTAGTAATGAATTCTGTACTTTTAATTATCCTGATTCAGGAACTTGGTACTTGGATATTTATGGTGCAGAAGCGGCTTCAGATGTAACATTAAAAATAGAATCAACAAAATAGATTTATTGTTATATTTCATTTAAATTGTCTCATAAAAGGAAATATTAATTTCCTTTTATGAGCGTAAAATAAATCAGAGTTAAAATCTTCTTATCATTCAAAATAAACTGAACCGGGACAACTTAAATTTAAAAATTTTTATATTTATAAAAGATAACAGTCAGATGGAATTTGAGCTAATATAATTTATTTTGCTATTAGTAGTATTTATTATTCTTATTTAATACGGGTCACTATCATAAGATTCAAGCTCTTTACACCATTCTTACCAACGAACTCATCGATGCTCCAATAGCTTCGTTTTCTAATTCCTTTACCGTGTAGTGTGCAAGTGTTCGTAAAAAATTGTAACAAGCCTTTCAGGCTTTATAGGCCGATCTTAAGTTAAGTCTTTAATTCTGAAAACCCTGACATATTTAATCGGGTTCAGAATTAGATAAGTGCAGGTGGTTATGATTAGATCTGCTTACAGAGTAGGCTATCGCCATAAAAATATTTTTCTAATTGTGAGTATTTCAAATCAAAGCAAACGATTTAAAATACTATCGAGCTTGGCTCGTCGAACAGAGCGCATCAATTTTTTGGGCGCTTCCGGATAATCATTCACATCTTCAATCTCTTCAAAATGCTTAATCTGCGTTGTATGAGTAATAATAGTTGCAAATTCGTTTTCAAATTTTTCTTGAAGCAGCTTTTGATTATCTTGAATGAGCACGCCATTTTCTAAATCGAGTTTACAAGCGCGAGGATTCAAGTTGTGTCCGGTAATTAAATAACTTTGGTAATCTGAACAAATTCCCTTCAAGTGAAATGTATTTCCATTATCGAGCCACAAATTTAAATTAAGTAATCCTTTATCAATATAGCGCTGATTCTTTTTAACAAATCGTCGTAAATTCATTTCATAAACATACGGGACAATACCAATTTTATTAAATGCCTCAGGTTCAGCAATATAAAAATCATTAGCGGTTTTATCACCAACGACAATATCAACTTTTACACCACGACGTAACAACCCGCGAATGGCGCGATTAATTTTTAAAGGAAAATTAAAGTATGGGGTGTAAACAATCAAATGATTTTGTGTCTGACGAATAATATCAAAAATGGTATTATTTAATTGGTTGCGACGCCCACCATACCCTAGTAACGGCGTTAAGCTCACTTCACCTTCGGCGGCACAATCGACCGAAGGAACAAAATGATAACGACTGGCGCGCAACAGTTTTTTAAATCGCTTAATAATGGGCAGTAACTTTTTTCGCTCTGGAATATCATATCCGGTAAGCGGGGTTACGGCAGAAAACTCTGCAATTTCATGCTTTAAAAATTCAGCAAAGCTGTTACAAAGAATTGGACTTTTTATTAAATGATAACGATCATAGCGGTATCTTTCAGCCTGGTGCAGGTAAACATTATTAATACTGGCGCCACTGTAAAGTAAGGTATTATCAAATATAAAACCTTTTAAATGAAATACACCGAAAACTTCTTTGCTTTTTACCGGCACACCTAAAATATCGATAGAATGTGAATATTTTTCCGCCATTTCGCGATACAGCCTGACATTGCCAATACTTTTTGCCTGCCCCATTAAGCCTCGTTGAGCACGGAGAAAATCAACAAATATTTTTACATCTAATTGGGGGTTTGCTTGTTTTGCCTGATAAATGGCTTCTAATATTTCTCTACCAGCTTCGTCGTCCTGAAGGTAAAGTGCCGCCAGATAAATACGCTGGCGTGCACTTCGAATAAGAGATAAAAGTTGTTGCTTAAAGTCTTTAGTGGTGGACAGGATCTGAATATTGTCCGCGGCAACAGAAATCGTTTTTAAAGTTTGAATAAATGGTATTGTGCTTGTCGCCAAAGCCATATTTACTAATCCGCCCGCCCCATAAATTTTCTTTCAGCTGTATTAATTTTAACCTTTTCACCTTGCGAGATATATTCAGGTACTTGAATTGTCAGCCCTGTAGCAAATCTGGCTGGTTTTGTTCTGGCAGAAGCCGAAGCACCTTTAATTGAAGGATCAGTCTCGGTAATTTCCATTTCAACAGATTGAGGAAGCTCAAGCCCAACAGTTTTACCATCAACGGTCAAGACTATCAGTCCCTCTGTCGATTCATTAATAAACAGCATTTCTTCTTCGATATCAGCTAGTTTAAATGCATATTGGGTGAAATCTTCGCTATCCATAAAAATATAATCATCTCCGTCTATATAAGAAAAACTGACCGCTCGACGATTCAACTCAACCAGAGTCAGCATATCTTCACCTTTAAAGGTATGCTCTACCTTGCTGTGCGACGGAATTTCATTAAAGCGTGTTTTGTACAAGGTCGCAGCGCCTCTGGCACTTGGACTATGCACATCGACATGTTTCACTAACAACATTTTACCGTTGTACTCGACTGCCATTCCCCGTTTTAATTCGCTTGCTTTTGGCATTTTTATCTCTTAATTATGACGCAAAAAAATCTGACCGTATCATAGCCGCTCAGACTCCTTTTTTAAAGAGTAGCCGATTAACTTTTTTATTGTCGACTTAAAAGCGACTAAAAATCATTTCACTCAAGTTAGTCGTGCTGCCGAATAAATCGTAGCGATTGAATATAATGATAGTTGATTTGTGAAATATCGTATTGATGTTCAGGCGCTACGGGGCAGCTCATTCGAGCAATACAGCGATCAGCACATAGTGAATCCGGCTGCTGTCGATAAGTTAGACAACGAGTCAAGTCAAGCGCATCATTTTGCAGTGCATTAGCAGGACAGGCCTGAATACAGATTTTAGTTTCACAAGTATCACAAGGCGAATGGTTTTGTGAAGGCATGATAGTTGAGCCTTTTTTATCGTATCGCCCTTTCATTAAAGCCACGGCACGATAAGCAAACCAGCTCCCCCACTGCTGATTAATACCAATACGAAATGGTGCACTATGGTGCCAACCAATCACCTTGCCTAATTGCTGTAACCCGCTAAATGTACCGCCAGGATAAATAAGTTGAAAGTCTTCCACCTGATGATTGTTTAAAAACCGTTCAAGCATTTGATGAGAGTATTCATCGATAGGATGTTGATGGCACCAGGGATTAAGAGCTTGCGATGAAACCGCTTGTTGAAGGCGTTGCCACAATAAACGCCCGGCATGACCAATAATCAAAATTTGTTGATAATCGGCAAGCTCGTAAGTTGGCGACTTTAAGGTCTGATAAATATCAGTTGGTATTGAATCAAGATCGAGTAATGCCTGCAAATTCAGACCTTTTTCAGATAGCCATTGGTAATCTAATACTTTCATTGCTCTTTCTCTAATTCTAAAGATGCAGTTAAAGGTTAAAGTTTTTCACACGAGAAATCATCAACCACAACATAGGTTGCAAACTTTAATGCTATATTTTTTATCATTTTATTTTCATATATTAACATTCAATGATTTAACTTATCGATTTCAGTTTATCGACTTTAACTCATCGATTCTCACTTGTCTTTTAGTGATACGCTTTAAGCTGTAATAAGGCTTGGTCCAGCCTGTCCAGATCATCAGGCAAGGGAATACCAAAGCGTAAGGCATTCTTTTCATCACACAATCGCACATAAACTTTTTGCTGACAAAGTTGCTCAAAGCAGTCTTGCGAATTTGCTAGATAAACCGTTTTAAATAAGTCCGTCCCTGATATTTTTTCACCAGGGAAATGCCGAGTTAACATAGTGAGTAGCGCATTGGCATATTGAGCAAGCCGCTGGCGCTGAGCAAGTTGCCACTGAGTGTCGGCCAATGCCTGTTCCATTGCCCAAAGGGCTACGCCATTCACATGCCAGGGTCCAAGTTCTGTAGCGATTTGAGTTAGCAGGTTATCATTGGCAATGACACATCCCGCTCTAATACCTGCCAACCCAAAAAACTTACCTGTCGAGCGCAACACAATGCATCTTGTCATTAGTTGAGCAGGCCGATACCAGTATTCGGGTGCACAAACATCCATAAAGGCTTCATCAATAATCAGCCAGCCTTGTTTTTGCGCCAATTGCTGTGCCAACTGATGAATGAACGACGGTTGATATAATTCTCCCGTTGGATTATTTGGGTTTATGACAACCACAATATCACCCGTCTTTATTTGTGTATTCAAAGGTAGTTGTTGGTATTCAATAATACTCGCTTGCTGCTTTTGCCAACAATATCGATGCTCACGATAACCCGAGGCAGGAATCCACACTCGCAACGGTTGCTTACCGTCAAGCACTGAGTTGAAAGTTAAATCAGTCTGTATAATTTTAGGTAAACACTGAATAATACTTTGCGAACCGTGACTAATCAGCACATTATCCGCTCGATAATAGCTTTGTGCCAGTTGCAGCAGCTGCTCACTGACATGAGGTAACTTTTGCCAATATTCGACAGGAACTTCTGGCACCGGATAGCTAATTGGACTAATACCGGTTGATAAATCCAGCCAACCTTGGTCATCCAGTCCAAATTTTGCTGCCACTTGGCTCAACTGACCTCCATGAACAACAGGTAGCGTAATTTCTTTCATAGACTCACTTACAAACGGACTTACTTAAAAACAGACTTACTAAAAAATAACTGATTACATTATTTAGCATAAAAACAATGATTTGATAGGCACTATCTGGCAGCTATCCATTCTATCATGCCAATAATTGCTATCCCGCTAACGAAAAGCATAAAGGCGCGATTGACCAAGCTAACCGCACGCACAATGTGTTGAGCGGTTGGTGGCTCCCCTTCGCCGAGCTCAACCGAAACAAACCATTGTTGTTCGTACTGCGCCTTTCCACCCAGTTTTATCTGAAGCACAAACGCACCTATGGCCATCACCCAACCACCATTTAAACTTTTATATTGACGACTTTGATAAAGTGCTGTTTTTAACATTTGCCATCCCAAGGGAGGATGCCAGGATTGGCTCAACCAATACAAAACACCGGTCACTTTTGCCGACAGCCATCCTAACCAGTCATCAGATTTTGCTGCCAGCCAACCAAAGTGAGTAAATCGTGCGTTTTTATAACCCCACATGGCATCTAAAGTATTGACCAGACGATGTAAAACCACCAAAGGCGCACCACCAATCATGTACCAAAATAAAGTGGCAATTACCGCATCATGACCATTTTCTAAAACCGATTCAACCGTGGCACGATTGATTTGAGACTCATCCATGCTATCAGTACGCCGACTCACTATCATTTGTACAGCTTGGCGAGCTGATTGAATATCCCCCGTTGTTAAAGGCTGATAAATTGCGTATGCATGCTGCCGTAGACTCTGATTACCCAGACAAATATAAACGAGAAATAAATCGCACCATACGACCATATTAGGCCACCCTAACCAATGGTTTTGCCACCACCAAAGACCTAGAGGTAAAGGCAAAACCATCACTCCCCATGCCAGTGCGCCAAACAAGCGACTAGTTTGTACAGAAAATAAGTTTTTATTCAGTTGCCGCTCAAGTCGTGCAGCAAGATTGCCAAAGCCGACTAATGGGTGAAATCGTCCCGGTTCACCAAACAAACGGTCGATCGCATATGCACCGATTAAAACCAGGCTTGTTAATAACCAATCATTCAAGTTGAAGCTCGCTTTTATTCAACCAAAACTTGAAGCTCATCAAGTTCAGCATGATAATACAATGGAAAAGTTTTTCCATTACCATACTGGCTATAAGCATCAACCTGACCTTGTACGCTTAACAGAGAAAGTAAACAACGAATTGCATCTCCATGTGTAATCACTAACAGGCAACCCTCTACAGGCAATTCGTTAGATTGCAATTGATTAGACAATCTTCGATTAGATAAAGGCAGATGACTTTTTATACCATTCAATTGCGTTCTTGCAATGTTGAGTAACGCTTGTTGAATTCTTTGCGCACAAGCAATTCCAGTTTCTCCATCAGGCGGTCCCTGATGATTAACCTTGTAAAAAACATCTGTAAAATATTTTTCACTTTTTAATTCCGAAAAATACTCAGCCTGCCACAAACCGAAATCCCGCTCAACTAATTGAGCATCAAGTTGTCGTTCAACATTAAGAACTTTTTCACAGATCTGTGCGGTATGTTCAGCCCGTTTTAGCGGAGATGAAATAATTAACTTTACCTGAGCTGTTTTTAATTTTTCTGCCAGCGAATGGGCTTGCAAAATCCCTTCATCCGTCAATGGGCTATCGAGCCGTCCTTGAAGTTTCTTAAGTTTATTCCATTGAGTTTCGCCGTGGCGCGCAAGAATGATTTTCACAATAAACCTTTCAGCGGTATTACCGGTTTTAATTTGATTAGATTTAACATCCCCTAGAACCCTACCAACTATCAAATTGGCAAGGCTCTAAGTTTAAAGCACAAACAAAAAGCAAAAACGATCAGCAATAATCACTAATTCGTTTGATAGCTCACAGTAAAATAAAACTCGCGTTCAACCGGATAATATCCCGATACCTGAGTAGGCGCTTCATCTAATGCATCATTGACTTTTAACTGGAATTTCCAATTAGTATTCAATTCATAAGCAACCCCTAAATTCAGGCGAACATAGCTGTCAAGCATCATCGGACTATAGGTCTGGAAATCATTATCAGGACGTTCGCCAACATATTGAATTTGTGCAAACCAATCCAACTGTTGCTCAGCATAACTCAACTGATAACCCGCCTGTTCTTTAGCTCGTCTTAATAATTGTTGCTTGGTAGTGGTATTTTCTGCTTTTGTGTGACTGGCAGTCAATTGATGTGACCAATTCCCGTGTGTTAATTTATAGGTCAAATCAACACCAGAAATTTCAGCTTCCCCAACATTTTGTGGTGTCCACGCGCCTTCACTATCGGGTGTCCACTGAATCAAATTTTCAATTTCTGACTCATAAACACTAACCGTTAAGCGTCCACCGAAAATATCGCCTTTATATACCAGTTCGATATTGTCAGATAGCTCAAAATTCAATTCAGGATTACCCCCGTAAGGATAATATAAATCATTAAAAGTAGGCGCTTTAAAGCCTTCGGCGTAATTGATGCTAAGCAAATGGTTATCGGCGATGCGAAAACCGATGCCAAAATTCACACTGGTTTCACTATTAACTCGCTGAATATCATCATAACGTACCGCTAAATCAGCCAACCATAGCTCACCAATATAGTTAAAGCCTATTTGCGCACTTTTCGACTCTCGCTGTTTTAACGCATAGTCACTGGTTGTATGCCGAATATCATCTAATAGCCATTCAATACCGCCGCTAAATGAAAACTCTTGATTGATCTGATGGCGGGTTAAATAGTTATATTGTTCACGGCGTGTTTCATAGTTACCAGCAGTAGCTCGCGTTACCCCATTACCAACCGAGTAAAATCTATCTCGATTAACCGACCAGGCCAATTGATGATTCCATTCGTTAGTATGATAAAGATATCTTAAATTCCAAAAATGATTTTTATAATGCGATTGATTCCCCAAATAACTGGTATCAAAATCATATTGGCCTTTATCAACCTGCGCAACCCAATCAAATGTGTGATGCTCACTTTTTTGATAACTACCGCGCATTGCAATTGAATCGTTTTTAAAACCGTCATCATCATTTTCATCATCAATACGCACATCAAAGCCATCTGATTTTTTGTGGCTGTAAGTCACGGTGTTATTAAGCGTCTCATCACCAAAACCTAGTGCAACATCAACTTCGGCTGAGTCATTACTCCCCATAGTAACACCTATACGGGATTCACTCGATAAATAGCGACGAGTAAATATTTGAATGACACCACCAATTGCATCACTTCCCCAAATGGCCGCGCGCGGACCTTTGACAATTTCAACCCGTTCGACTTGTGCCATTGGTATATTAGAAATTGATTTTTCGCCCAAGGTGGCAGAACCGACACGTACGCCATCAATTAATACCAGCACTTGATTTGAATTGGCTCCACGCACAAATAAAGATGAATCTTGGGCATGTCCCCCTTTTTGAACCGAATCAAGTCCAGATACATTAACCAATAAATCAATTAACGAGCGAGGTTGAATTTTTTCGATATCAGCACGAGTAATAATTTCAACATCAGTTAAAGTGTCATTAATATCTTGCTGGATTCGATTGGCAGTAACAACGATTTTTTCATCCTGTGATTGACTCTCTACAGCGTCATCAGCAATTGTTGCTAGACTCCCGGAAGATGCGATTGCCAGAACGGTTGCTCGCAGTAAAAATTGTTTTTTCATTCTCTGTTTACCCGTATAACAGTAACGCCCGCCGCGCTACTTAAAAATTTGAGGTTTATTCCTCACCCTAAAAAATGGATTAAGCTTGTATCGGGCTTAGCTAAAAATTTAATCGGTCGAGCATCACTCTACCTCAACTCAATTTTCAAACATTACCGTTGCGGGGGCAGCGTCAGAATCTCACTGACTTCCGAAGATGGCTATCGTTCGATAAGCCGCTTAATCAACCAAAAATTCCTTTTACTTAATCATTCTATCCTTGTGACACTAAATGTTGATAATAATTAAACATTTAACGACAATTCTTTTCATTTTCAATAACCTTTTTATTTTTAAATAGGCGAGATACCCATCAACTAACGAGCCTGATCAATGGCATGACATAGCTGGGCTAAGCCTTCAACAGCCCGCGGCCCGAAACGGTGCAGTAAATCACCATCAATCACCGTGAAATGATCATTTTTAATCGCCTGTATATTCTTCCAGTTTTGCCAAATTTGTTTTTTAGCGCCCACATTTCCAGAGTGATGAGGGACAATAATCACTTCAGGGTCTCGAGCTAAAATACTTTCAAAATCAATTACCGGATATTCATTTTCAGCATCTGAAAAAACATTTTGACCATGACAATCTTCAAGCAACGACTCAACCCAGCTTCCCGGGCCAACGGTACGTAGAGGGTCATGCCAAAGCTGATAAAAAACTTTAACCGGTCTTTTTTCAGCATATTTTTCCGTAATTTGCTGATATTGTTTTTTTATTTTATTGATGACTTGGGCAGCCTGTTGCTGATGACCAATTTTTTCACCCAATAATTTCATATCAATGAAAATGCCATCTATTTGCTTAGGGTGCGTATAAAAAATATTAAATCCGAGCGATGCCAGTTTTCTTAAATCACTTAATTTGTTTCCGCCTTTCCAGGCAATAATCAAATCAGGTTTTAGCTTTACCACTTGCTCAATTTGTACTCCGGCATAACTACCAATACGCAAAATATTTTGCGCTGCCTTTGGATAGTCGGCATATTCAACCGTACCGACTATCTTGTCACCAGCACCTATGGCAAATAACATTTCAACTGAATGTGGTGAAAGCGCAATAATTCGTTCAACCTTTTTGGGTGAAGACTGATTCAACGCTTGCTCGCCAGCTTTCTCGTGTACCTTATCAGAAAGGCTTTTGGATTCTCCATGACAGGAAATTGAAACAACCCCAACACAGTATAAAAAACATGCAAACCCAAATCGTTTAAGACTCACCAGTCGACTCCTTTACGCGCTTTTATACCCGCTTTAAAAGCATGCTTTTCTTCTTTAATTTCACTGACGGTATCAGCCATATCTCTTAATTCACGAATCGCGCCTCGACCGGTTACAATCACTGACTGATTTTCTGGACGATTTTTTAATGCCGATAAAACCTCTTCTTTATCTAGATAGTCATAACCGAGCATATAAGTTAACTCATCAAGTAATACCAAGTGATATTGCGGATCGGCTAAAAACGCTTTTGCTTGTTGCCAAACGCGGGTTGCCGCTTCAATATCGCCAGCCCTATCTTGTGTGTTCCAGGTAAACCCCGTTCCCATCACCGCAAATGGCACACCATATTGCTCAAGTAAATTACGCTCACCACTTTCCCACTTACCTTTAATAAACTGCACAACCGCTGCTTTATAACCATGCCCAACACAACGAACAACAGTGCCAAATCCCGAAGTTGATTTACCTTTACCATTGCCGGTAATGACCAATAAAAGCCCTTTTTCAATTTGTGCTTGAGCAACTCGGGCATCAACTTTTTCTTTCATTTTTTGGGATTTAATTTTATGCTTTTCTTGTGCATCCATTAGTTATTTCTCTTAAGTTAATTTAAATTGGTTTAATTCAATCTGGTTTATTTCAGTAAGGTTTGAAAATTCGATTAACGTTTATTTGACATTGCAATTTGCAAAATAGCCTCAATATTTAAATGCGCTTCAAATACATCCGCCAATCGATCTAATTCGGACTCTCTGACATCTTGCCAGTCTTCACAGACAATCTGTTGTTCGGCTGCCCAATACAAAATGCTTTGCAGACTATCTTTCTTCTCAAACAGTCCATGTAAATAGGTTCCCATAATTTGTTTATCTTCACTAATAACACCATCGGTATAGGTTTCACCATGATATTCAGCAACTTTGGCAAAGGGTCTATTTAATGCAGGCCCCCGCGATACACCACAATGAATTTCATACCCTGAAACTGGCGCAGAATGATTTAAATTCATATTACCTTGAACTTGTTTGAGTTGCTTGTGCGGCATTAATGTCGTCGAAAATGCCAATAAATTCAATCCAGGAGTTGACCCGGCTTGACTTTCAATACCATCCGGATCGTTAATTGACTGACCTAACATTTGAAAGCCTCCACAAATTCCCAGCAGTTTACCACCATAACGCAAATGTTTTTTTATTTCGGTTTCCCAACCTTGTTCACGCAAATAACTTAAATCATTTCTAACACTTTTGCTGCCGGGTAAAATAATCAAATCAGCGCCCATTAAAGACTGACCTGCAGGCACAAATTCAAATTGGATTTTAGGGTGCCATTTTAATGGCTCAAAATCAGTATGATTGCTGATTCGTGGAATAACCGGTACTTTTACTTTTAGTTGGCTATCTTCAGTCACTGACTCCACATCAATGGCATCCTCGGCATCCAGTTTCAAAGATTGCAGATAAGGCAGCACACCGAATAAAGTTTTGTGTGTGTAATTTTCTAACCAATCTAAACCACTTTGCAGTAACGACAAACGCCCACGAAATTTATTAATAATAAAGCCCTTAATACGTGCTTGCTCTGATGCAGACAGCAAGTTAACAGTACCCGTTAAGTGGGCAAATACGCCCCCTCTGTCAATGTCACTAATTAAAATAACTGGACAATCAACCGCCTCAGCAAATCCCATATTGGCAATATCATTTTGGCGTAAATTAATTTCGGCAGGACTACCCGCGCCTTCAACTAAAACAACATCATATTGTTGCAGTAGCTTTTGGTATGACTGTAAAACTTTGGCAAACGCCAGTTGTTTGATATCACCAAAAGTATTGGCATCAAGTTGTGAAACGGCTTTACCATGAATGATTACTTGCGACTTCATATCACTACTTGGCTTTAATAAAACCGGATTAAAGTCAGTCGATAAAGGTAATCCACAGGCAATGGCCTGTAATGCTTGCGCTCGACCTATTTCTCCACCACAAGGGGTGACCGCACTATTTAGTGCCATATTTTGAGGCTTAAATGGTGCAACATTAATTCCGTGTCGTTTAAAGACTCGGCATAAACCAGCCACACAAATACTTTTTCCGGCATCAGATGTAGTCCCCTGAATCATCAGGCTTCTGCCGTTAAATACATCGCTCATTTATTGATTCCAAACCTGATTAATTAACCTAATAAAACTTTAAGGCAGCCCGACACATTCGTAATGTCGCTCATGACTGGTGGGTATTTCAGGAACTTCGCGACGATAATTCATTAACATGATTTGCGGAATTATTTTTTTATCATGATAAAAACGAATATGGGTAATACTGCCATAATCTAACGCAAATCGTTTAAACTGGATGCCTGATTCATAATCAATATTCAAACACCAGGCAATGAGTGTTCGAATAACGCCTGCATGAGTAAATACCAGAATATTTTTTCCCATATGAGTGAGTAACATTTTTTCCATCACTCGCTCAACACGATGGCAAAAATCCCACAAAGGCTCACCTTTTGGCGGCATAAATTTCGCTGGTTGATTAAAAAAATTATTCAACTCATCAGGATAATTTTCATATAAAAAATCGTAGGTTTCACCATCCCAGTCACCAAAAAAACATTCTTTCCAACGAGCATCAATTTCTAAAGCAACTTTATTTTTTTTAGCATAACGCTGAGCAAAATCAGCACAGCGAATCAGCGGACTGGAAATGACAAGATCAATGCCAGAAATCGGTTTAATATTCGTTTCCATTTGCGCCCAGCCTAACTGATTGAGTGGTGAGTCAGTAAATCCCAGTAGTGTTTTTTTCAGCACTGGTTCACCATGACGAACAAAAAATACATCGGTGCAAATCATCGATTAACTATCCTTGAATTTGTTTTGAGATTTCAGATTTATAGCGCAACCAGCAACAACCAGTGAAACAGATTCAGCAAGAGAAGCCAGAGCCTGATTAAGCCAGCCAGCCTCATCGACAAATTGACGATTCAACTCTCCCATTGGCACAATGCCACTCCCCACTTCATTCGATACAATCACAATCGTTGCTTGAGAATTTTCAATCGCCTCGAGAAATGCCGCTTTTTGTAATGACCATTGTGCAATTTCGCCACAGCAAAGCCAGTTACTCAAATACAAGGTCATGCACTCAATGAGTAAAACCTGATTTTTTTTGTTATGTTTAGTTATAATTTGAGATAAATCGAGCGGCTCTTCAATTAACTGCCAATGGGCAGGGCGACTCTGTTGATGATGTTTAATTCGCTGTTTCATCTCATCATCTCCCGCGGTTGCGGTAGCAACATATAACACCTCGGGCGAAGGCGTAAAGGAAATCTCGTTGACTATTTGCTCTGCAAATCGGCTCTTTCCCGAGCGAGCGCCACCTATTACCAAGTGCAGCATTTAAACATTCACCTGTGCCGATAAAAGCACCATATAAATTGTCAATTCACTCAATTGTTGAGTCGCCCCCAAAGTGTCACCGGTAAAACCGCCAATTTGTTTTTTGAGATATATCGAAATACCAATCGCTAATGCGATAAGCAGTAATAACATTTTAATAATCAGGTCAGGAATCAGTAGCAGGCTGCCAGCTCCAATTGCAATACTGATATGCCAATTGCGCTTATTCATTTTTTCTGCCAACGGTTTTGCTTTACTGGTGTCAGTATCTGAAACGTATGGCAGATAGTAGATCATACCATTAGCTACCGTTCGACTTAAGGGATGAGCAACCAAAAATGCCAACCAGGTCTGCTCAATTTGAATTAAAATTGCCCACTTTAAACTTAAAGCAAACCAAATGGCCACAGCACCATAGGTTCCTAGTCGAGAATCTTTCATAATGCTGAGTTTTTTCTCACTTGTCCAACCCCCACCTAATCCATCACAAGTATCCGCCAAACCATCTTCATGAAAGCAACCCGTTAATAAAATACTCACTAACATACTCAGCAAAATGGCAATTGAATTTGAGAAAAGCGGTAAAAACAACCAATAACTCAACGCACAAATAATACCAATCAGCCAGCCAACCAAGGGAAAATAGCGACTAGCCTGATTGAGCTTTTGCTGATCAAAGTCGATGTTTTGTGGCATGGGTATACGCGTAAAAAAGCCCAGCGCAATATAAAACAAATTCAGTTGTGCTTTAATTCCGGTCATACTGACTGCACCCCAGCACTTTCAAAACTGGCCATGTCGTTGTAAAAAGCCTGCGCGGCTTTTAGTAAGGGATAAGCTAGCGCGGCACCAGTGCCCTCACCAAGTCGAAGCTCAAGTTTAAGCAGCGGCTTTACTTGCATAAAAGATAATAATTTTTGATGTCCTGACTCATTCGACTGATGACAAAAGATCATATAATCTTTTGCCGCAGGCACAATTTCACAAGCCACAAGTGCCGCCGTTGAAGAGATAAATCCATCTACCAGAATAATACTTTGACATTCTGCGGCTGCCAGCATCGCTCCAACCGTTTGTACAATTTCAAATCCACCCAAAGTTGCCAAAATGCTTTTGATATCGGTTAGGCGATTGTGATGTTTCAACAAAGCCGATTGAATCAGTTGCAATTTTTTCGTATATACCACATCACTAATGCCGGTGCCGCGGCCCACACACTCTTCTACAGGTAGTTGAGTAATCGCGCTCATCAACGCTGCAGCGGCAGAAGTATTTCCAATCCCCATTTCGCCAAATCCAAAAACATTACTTCCTTGGCTAACATGCCGATAAATAATTTCTGCACCAAGCGAGATCCCTTTTTGCACCGACTGCAAACTCATTGCAGGTTCATGGATAAAGTTTTTTGTACCGCGTCCCAGTGATTGTACAGTTAATTCAGGATGACTAATTGGCTGTAAAATACCCGCATCAATAATTTCCAACTGCATTTGACTGCTTTGGCAAAAACAATTAATTGCAGCACCGCCACTTAAAAAATTTTGTACCATTTGCGCAGTAACTGTCGAAGGCGCAATACTGATTCCTTCTTCTGCGATACCATGATCGCCCGCAAAAACCAGCATTACCGGTTGCTGTAAATGAATTTTCTTGGGGCCGGTTATCATGGCCAGCTTGACCGCCAAAGCTTCTAATTCACCCAGCGCACCTAACGGTTTTGTTTTATTATCAATAAACTGCTGAATTGATTGACGATTAGTACTGTCGAGTGAAGAAATATCAAACATATTAAATAACTCTCAAAATGTTCCAACAATAAGCTTTCACAATACACTCTCACCAAAAGCTTTTACAAAAAATTCTCACAAAAACTTATCTCAAAGTTTCTCTTTAAAATCATGCTTAAAAAAGCAAGTCTCGACTAACTAATCGACGCTGTCTGACTGACTACGATGTTTTAAGATCACAAAAAAGAATAGACTGCCAGCAGCTGAAGTGACAATACCAACAGGCAAGACCTGATGCATCAATACGGAACGGGCAATCACATCAACCCAAATCATAAAGGTTCCGCCGAGTATTAACGACATCATTAATACGCGATGAATTTGTGCACCAACAATATAACGCGAAATATGGGGAATCATTAATCCAACAAAACCTATACCACCAACATGGGCGACCAGTACAGCAGTTACCATCGCACAAGCAATTAACATTGCAAGACGCAACTGACTAACCGGAATGCCCAAAGTTAACGCACTTTCATCGCCCGCCTGCAGAGCAGCCAGCCAGCGCCTGAATGTAAACACAAACGCAACACCAATGAGTAGCATTGATACAGGCAACCACATTTCGGACCACTGCGAATTAGAAAAACTGCCCATCATCCAAAATAATACGGTAGCGGCGGTATCTGGGTCGGAATAGTAAAGAATTAGACTGGTAAATGCGCTCAACATAAATGAAACAGCAACTCCCGACAGCAACAATCGCTCAACATTAAATGCCGATTTTCCTGCCAGAATCAGCATTAATGCCACCGAAAAAATACCGCCAATCAATGCCCCCATTGTGATTGAAATAATAGCACTGGAAATACCTGCCATAACAATCACTGCACCCAGTGAAGATCCTGCTGATATGCCAAACAAATAGGGATCGGCTAATGGATTTCGGGTTACAGCTTGCAAAACGGCACCGCACATAGAGAGCCCGGCGCCAGTTAAGAGCGCCATTAAAATTCGGGGCAATCGGATTTCCCAAATAATTTTTTGGTTAACCTCTGACACAGCGCAAACTGCCAGATCATCATTGCAACTAAACAATGTCTGAAAAATATCACTCATACTGACCTGAACACTACCGATTCCAGTCGCCAGCATAATGCTAATTATTAGGCTAATTAATGATACACTTAGCACGACCAAAAACTGCGGCGAATACCGTTTTATTTCGGTGTGCACAATTTGTTGTGCATTGATGTTTACCGGTTGGGCAAAACTCTTTTCATTCATTGCTAAGATCACTCATCGCGTTCGCATTCATCACATCTGTCACACCTCAATAAAATAGCTATCATTCAAAACCAACTTGACCAAATTTAATTTTATGCATTACTTGAGGCTTACCAATCACAGGTGATTTGCCAGCAGCCTGTAATGTTTTAGTGGTTTGCTGTTGCTTATTTGGTTGTTTTTCAATTTGCGTTGACTGGCTTTCTGATTTTTGCTTTTCTATTGTCGAACAGGTTTTGGGTAGCGGCAAAGGTGTATTACGTAAGGCAAAAGTGATACGTAATTTTTGATTAAACGGGTGTACATCAACACAAGCATCAACCTCAAAGACCTGTTTTAAACTCTGTTCGGTAAGCACCGCTTCCGGCGAACCCTGTGCAATCATTTGTCCGTCTTTTAATAAAATTAAACGGTCACAAAATGCTGCCGCCAAATTTAAGTCATGAATACTAACGATTACCGTAATACCTAACTCACGCGCTAACTCAAGTACTTCAACCTGATGACGCACATCTAAATGATTCGTTGGTTCATCCATAATAAGTATGTCGGTTGACTGAATAATCGCACGCGCGATTAATGCGCGTTGCTTTTCACCACCAGAAAGTGAATTAAAATTCTGAGTAATCTTGTGCTGTAAATCGACCTTTTCAGCAGCACATTGAATGGCATAACGATCCTCTGGTGTATCAAATGCTAACAGCGACTTATTAGGTGTTAGCCCCATTCGAATTACATCCATCACGCTCATTTCAAAGCTGGCGCTTGGCTCTTGAAGTACTACCGCAATTTTTTGTGCTAGTGCGCGTCGGGAATAATCTTGTATATGTTGTCCATTTAGTTGAATTGAACCACTAGTCGCTTGATGTTTGCCATACAAACAGCGAAGCAACGACGATTTACCTGCCCCATTAGGACCAATTAACCCCACAAATTCACCCGGTTGAATGGTGAAAGACAGATTATCGAGAATACATTTTTGTTTAACCTGCCAGCAAAGTTGTGCAACTTGCAGCATGGGTAATTCATTTTGGGCGTGATATGTCACATTAGTTATTCCGCTCGTTATCAATCAGAACTTTATCGAGGGAATTACGCTAGGTGTTTGAGTGTGGTGAACAAGTGAAAACTATCGAGCTTATTGACCTCACCAACGAGTAACCCGCTCGAAGTGCTATCTGTTAGGTATTCGGCAGGTCTCCTGGCTTATTAGTTTAGAGTTTTCACAACGACTTGCTGCCAATTAACGACAGTCAGGCTTGTGTTAAATCAAAATAAAAGAAACTCGCCTTCCCGGTTAGTCTATTTAAAGTACTATCTTGAAATATCACTTTAATGGACAAAAAAACCAGTGGCTTAGCGTTACTTTTAAAGCAAAAGCTTAACTAATATACAGTTGCGGGTACAGCCGCAGATTTAAACTGCGTTCCCCTTTAAGCGCATTGCGCACCGAAAACTTGTGGATTATACCATAATCTCGTTGCATAGCCATGCTCTGACAGCTAATCTCGCCAGAACCGAAAAGCATGATGTAATACTAAAAATTATCGAAATGAAATAAAGATGAGCGACTCAGTGGCGGTCAAGGTCTTCGATTAGCCAGCGGATTGCCGCAGTTTTTTTACTAAACACTTCAATATCAACTGGCGATTGAGACATCTGAGCCTTGTAGATTGATAAAAGTGCAGTGTTCAAGGTATCTTGCGCCACCAATGCTTGTTTATAGTCAGCCCCTCTTAAATCTTGATTATGTTTTAAAAAGTGAATGACCTGACTGATTTCAGTGAGACCAATCTCAGGATAAGCCCTTGAAAAGTCGTAACAAACATTGATATTAAACTGAAAGTTCGGGTGTGCAACAATTTGATTAAAGGTTTCATACAATAATTTGAGAGAAATACCACCGTGAAAAATAACATCAATGAAACCGCCACTTCGATTAAAATGAAGCGTCGCATAAGACAAATCATTGGTGAGTAGTTCACTTGTCATTACGGAAGACGATATCCCCTTAGATATACCCTAAAATGAAATGGGTTATTTAAGTGTTTTCCAAAACCGGTGAAATAGCAAGTTTATTCAAGCCACATTAAAAAATGTTTTGATAAAATGTCTACTCAATAACAGAATTGCTTGAAAATTTATTGATTTGAGATTATTCCTTATCCTTAGGTTGAATTGAACTATCGATTGCACGATCAATTGATGAACGATCAAAAGATGTTCGCTCAGTAAGCGTATCAGGCGAAGGACCGATTGTCGTATCAGTTGATGTCTCGGCAGGTTCTTCCAACCATAACTTCGCTAAAAATCGATGGCTGTAAATCTGCATATCAATATTGGTTCTGGCAAAAAATAAGCGATAAAAATCGAGCAGCATTTTTGTCATATCGTCACCATAAACAAATGCCAATCGATAACTATTGCCAAGTTTATGCTGCATACCATACATAAAATGATAAAAAATCTCTGTATCATTGAGTGTTAATTCCACCATAGCATCAGTAAAATCGAAGCAGATGGCCATATTTTTCTTGAATCGAAGATCTCTGAGAAGTAAAGAAAAACTATCTACCAGATCAAACAACCTGACCACTCCCCAATAGGAAAGATAAGCGTAGTTTTTATCGTTCTTTATGACAACATCAACACTCGGTTTTTTCGTAGGCTCCTGATGCAGACTAGTCATTGTTAGTTGTCTTCTGCAGGCGACGCGACTGCCACATTTCTTCTGTCTGATGGTCTGCTCTGGCCAAAAGTCGACAAAAAACAAACAATAAATCAGATAATCGATTTAAATATTTTTGTGATAACGGATTAATTTCATCAGTGTGCGTCAAAGTCACCACTCTGCGCTCAGCACGGCGGCATATTGTACGAGCCATATGGCAGGCAGTTGTAGCCAGATTGCCTTTAGGTAATACGAACTCTTTCAGTGGTGGCAATTGCTCATTAAAATCATCCAGCCACTCATCTAATTGCTTTAAGTGTTCTTCCTTAACCAGCGTGTAGCCCGGCATTGCCAGTTCACCGCCCAAGTCAAATAAGCGGTGCTGAATTTCGTTAATTGCCGCTTGTAGTTTCTCGTCGGTCAATTGTGAAGAGGTCATGCCAATAGCGGCATTGAGCTCATCAATTGTGCCAATCGCCTCAATCCTCGCTGAGTCTTTTGTCAAGCGTTCGTTGTTGCCGATACCTGTCGTGCCATCGTCACCAGTTTTGGTGGCCAGCTTTGATAATCGATTTCCCATAATAACTCTCTTAAATGTTCAATAACTATTAAAATAATTTTTATATTCAATTAACTGTCAATTTTACACTTTTTATAATGATGAATTATATATTAATTGCTAGAATCTTTGTTGGTAACATTTAAATTTTTTATAATCTGAAAATTAGTCTGGCTTTTACCAAGCTTATTTGGCTTACCTTGCAAGCCCCTCAGTTTTTACCAAAACAATGTTTATCAGCACGAAACAACATTAGTAAAATTAAGACTTTCGATAAAAATCCGACATTGTCTTTAAAAATCTGTAAACGTTTGCTTGGCAGGGTTAATGATCAATAAGAAAGTCTAAACAGTTACCCCCTTAATATGGCAAACACGAAATATAACAAACCAAAGCACAGTCGTTTGCATTGGCTGATTAACACAAATGAATTAGATTAATTTTACACCTAAATTGGCACAGCGTTTTTTTTTCTGTCACCTTTTTAAATTTTATGAGAGCAGCTCAGCATTTTTTGCCACAAGTTCAGGTCACAATTAAGCGACAACTTACTTTCAAGTTAACTTGAGTCATGCTTTTCAATAATGAGAACCCAACAGACCATTTTATGAAAATTATTAGCCTTGTACCTTCAATTACCGAAACATTAATTGACTGCCAAGTCAACCTGGTGGGACGATCGCGTTTTTGTATTCATCCTCGCCCACAAGTAAACGACATCGCCAAAGTTGGCGGTACCAAAGATATTAATTGGCAAAATGCGCTCGACCAATCTGCTGATTTGGTAATTCTCGATAAAGAAGAAAATACCTTACAAATGGCAGAATCTTGTCCAATCGACTATTTTGCATTACACATTACTTGCATCGAAGATGTTGCCCCTGAACTAACACGCTTAGCAGAAAGAATTGAAAGCCAACCGCTCATGGCAATTGCAAAGCGTTGGCAGCAAGTTGCTCAAAATGGTCCGCTCCCAAATAATATGATCACTTTACCAGGAGTTATTCAATGGTGGAAAAAGCCAGATACGCAAACACGACTGGTTTATCTCATTTGGCAAAATCCTTGGATGGCTATTGGCGAAAATACTTTTATTCAATCGGTGCTGGACTTTTGTGGATTGAAAAAATACCGAATTTCATTCAGCGATAAATACCCACAAATTGATCTGGGGCGATTGGCAAAAGAAGATACCGTTTTATTATTCTCTACAGAGCCTTTTCCTTTTGATCGTTATCAAGAGTCATTAATTGAACTTGGCTATAGCTGTGCATTAGTCGATGGCGAGCTTTTTTCATGGTATGGCATTCGCAGTCTGAAATTTTTAGAATCAATCTGCGAAACAGCCGAATAAACAATCATGATAAGAGCCAATAAACCAACGATTAAAAATAAATTTTTATTGATTAATTCGTTAATGACTCACTGAAGTTAAAGTTAATTTCAGCTTGCTAACGTTTTTAAGCCTGACTAGGTCAGTTAAATAAAAAATCGGGCCGATTTTATAAAATTTCAATAAGCGATAAACGCTCGACTTGAGATCGCTATTGAATTTTTCGCTATTTGTTATTGTTTGTTGTGAATATTCACACAACTAAAAAACTGAAATAGCTTGATTTGAACCAATTAATTTGGTTTAACATGGGCTGGATCTTTTTTCACTATGTCTATTATGTCTTTCACGAAAACGTCACATAGTGTTAACCTTTTTCCGGTTATAATTTAATCAATTCTTAAAAACTATTAGGAACGATAGCATTTGGTGAACCAATTCACATAATTACGATATAAGCAGGAGATTGGTTTTTATTGTTCTAGTTTGTTTATCAAGAAGAATAAAAGTTTAAAACTGAATCATTCCATATGTTTACTGGCAACAGGAGCCGAATATGCCGACAGAAAAACCTAAACTGGGAGAGTTAAATACTACCCCTAGTCTTGACAACAGTGTTGCTGCTGAAGAAAAAGATAAAAACATTAATAAAAAAGAGAATCATGACTTTGCTTTTGGCAATTGGCAGACTACTCACCCAAACCGCACATTCAGTAATTAAGTGCAATTGAATCAGGTTGGTGATGACTAAACATATTTATTTTAGAAAAACTTCACTTTTGAAAAACTTTCGCTTTTGAAAATAAAGCATGCGAGAATTCAAATTTCGACAAATATCACTTAACAAAAAATCATTACCCACAATTTTCATGTGCGACTGCATGATAAATTTAAACACTGTTCATTAGATTTGCCACTGAAGCTATCCGGCATCTCTTTTTGACAGGCTTTCCGACGCATCGACTTATTTCTTATCACTTATTTCTTATCACTTATTTCTTATTACTTATTTCTTATCACTTATTGTTTATCATCTATTGTTTATCATCTATTGCTTATCATTTAACTGATTTAATAATAAAAATACGCATTCTAATCAAAGCAACTCAAATGACTTCAATCCTTTAAAAAGAACCGAAGTCATTCACACAAAGCGTTAAACCGTCAAGCTTATCGATCGTGTCGGGCTTGGCGTTTTAATTTACGAACATAGTTAAAGTCCCAGTCGCTTGAACAAGTGCGAATGAAGCGGCCATTATAAAAACTATGACGATTGTAACGGAAGTTTTTCTCACAAGTTGGTGGTACAACATCTTCAATGTTAAACAACCAAAGTGCATCACCTTTACCATTTGGATTATTCTCAATATCCGTGCTGCTTGGGTGCTGAATTGATACAACAAATTCGGTCGGACGCTTAGGGTTAAAAATCATCCCGGTTGCTTCTGCACCATTAACCTGAATACTCATAAAGTGATCAACCGATTCAGCGACACCATCACTGTTAGCATCACGAACAAACCAGATATCACCACCAATATCGCTACCATTTGGCGCATCTTCAATAATATAGATATTACCAAAAGCATCTTGAGCTAAATTATCAGGCGAATTAATTTTTCCGGTTGTAGCCGGGAATCCAACATTTTTAGGTGTCCCAGTTTCACTGGCAAATACTCGAACAACGGCTCGATTACCGCGCAACATTTCTACCGAATAAACCGCTTGCTCTGAAGTCGCAGTAAAATAAAGTACTTCGCGACCGTTGCCTAATATGCCGACTTCAACATCTTCTGGTCGACCGTAAGGCGTTGCACCGACTTCATCAGCAGCAAGACGACCAGCACGGAAAGAAGCTGCATTTTCAAAAGGATTTTGTTGAGTTAATGGCTTACCCTGGCGATCAGTTAACGGTATCCAGCGCGCGTCACCGGTACGCGTTGCATTGGCATTATTGGCACTATTGTAGTTTTCTGAAGAAACCCCATCAAAATCATTAACGGCTAATACAAATGTTTGTCCCGAATTAAATTCGCGATCATCCGCCACTAATTTATAGATTGCACCAGAACGATCTTCATCAACATAGTAAACAACATTTTTTTGCTTTTTACCAAATCGAATTCCTTCTTGCGAAACATTGGCAAAAGATTGTTTTTCACGAATTTCAATATCATCAGGATGCGCCATTGGATTTAGTACTTCGATCACACGACCTTCACCAGACCACTCTTCTCCTAAAATTAAAGTGCCATACGGCGTGTAAGTTGCCGGATCGAATGCACCAAAATCGTTTGCCCAGGTATTATCAACGCCACGTTGACCACTGTTATCACCCGAAAACAAAATATTCGCTTTGTCTTGACGAATATCATAACGTGTTACCCCAGCACCGTAGGGTGATTCATGTGGAATAAAAATATAGTTGCCCGTGTGATCGAAAGCGACCATATCCCACATAGAAGCCGATGTGCCCGCTCCCGGCGCACGGACAACAGATTGATCCATATCGGCTTCAATTTCAGCCATGCTGGTTAAATTAACCTGACTGATACCAGCGGGAACCTGCCAAGGTGAATTAACTTCGTTAATATGGTTTGGGCTTGCCACCGCCGAAGACTGTGTGAGTGGATTAAAAAATGGTTCAGTCCCCGCAATAGCAACCGAAGTTGTCATTGCAATCGCACTGGATATTACGGCCAGTTTTAGATTTGTCATTACTTGATCTCCAGATTATATAATCGAGTTTTTGTCAGAACATTAATCCTTTTATTATTTGCTCCTTGTAAATTACTCCCTTTGGTTTGGTCCTTATGGTATTAACCTTTTAGCGGTATTTATAAGAGCTTGACCACTTGGTATTTCTTTACGAGTTTCCCCCGCTCGTCAAAGCCATTAGAGTTTACAAGGTTATTATGAAAGGACTATTAATCTCGATTCAGGATTTGATGACACTTTTTTTAAACCTTCATTGTTCAGTAAAAGTGCATACCTAATACGCCAATATGCCAGCACCAATCTGCTCAATGCTTGTTCCAGTCAAGCCGAATATCCCATGAATAAGTGGCTTCAGGTTTTAACGTCGGCGCGGTAGCGTTATCAATTTTTTGATAAACGTTTTGCGGAGCTAAAACGGTTGCATCGCGGCCAAATAAAAAGCGTTGTTCATCAACGATGACTCGATAAGCTTTATTAAGCATTAACGCCCGACTAATAGACGGTGTAATTAATTGGTAAACATCTTTTCCTGCAACTTTTGCATAATCAACTTTACCGTCTTGAGTAAACCAGTTGGCCAGCATTTCATCATTACTGCGAAACTCATCACCGCCACCGGTGCGCTCTAGATAAGTGAGAATTTCACCTTGATGCTCACCTTTGTTGGGCACATCAGCCATACCTTTTAAATTGATATACTGCCATCCGGCTTGTCCATCAACTTTACGGGCAAAGCTAAATGTTTTATCAATCGTTGAACCTATTGAGTTATGACAGCCCATACAAAATAGATTTTCTTCAAAACTGGCAGCACGTAATCGACCATTTTTATTCTCAATAAATCCTTGTACCGCCCAGCCCATGCCATTATCTAAACCATGATCGCCAACATCGGTGTATCCCGGTAAATGTCCGGCTTCTTTTTCAAAAGCTTCTTCTTCGTAATAGCGGGCCAATGTTCCTTTGGGATAAGCTTTCCATTTTTTCATATAGCGCACTTCTTTCATGCGACGCGAAACACCAACTTCACCTTGTTGATTAATCCCCAAGTAGCGAACAGTATGTAAAAATTCTGTTCCCTGCGGATAAACAAATGACTCAATATAATAATCTTTTGCAGCACCAACAAAACTTGATACATCGGTAATTTCATTAATCAGCGTTAATCGATTGTCTTGATTTAAATCTTTTTGAATTAAATTTTCATCTATCGGCCAAAGCGAAATAGTCGATAAATTTTTAATTTTTGCTTCAACAATTGCTAGATTTGCTTTATAAATATCTCTTGAATATTCACCATTAACATTAGTCCGGTAAGGTTTCGGCAACTTAATCATCACATCATCAGTTGAACCGTTGGTCGGCCAAAATGTGCTCGGAAATGGTTTATAATTAAATGCTACCCAGTGACTACCATCTTTAGCAAACCCTTCGCTATCAAATGCCGCTTTCCCCTCTTGCAGATTTTTAATATCCGGAATGTAACCTTTAAAACCTGCAGCTTTTAATCGCGGCGCCAGCTCGCTGTAGTTGTCTTGATTAACCCATTGAATAATGTCTTGATCGGAAATCTGCTGTATTTTTGAGGCACGATTTTGAAATAGATTTTGCCAATGGTTTGTCATGCCAACGTCGCTAAAACTGTAGGCTTGCTGCAAGTCGCCATCATTCATTACATTTTCATGTGGTTGAATATTGTTTTGGTGGCACACATAGCAAGGATTATATTGGCCTTCTGTTTTGGTGTAACACATGGGCGGAATGATGGCTTCGCGATTAAACACCGTCGATACTGGGTGTACATTGGGTCGCGGCGGTACTACCGCATCACTGGTTAATAAAAAGTTAATAACTTGCTGGTAATGCTGTGGATTGAGCGTTTTAGATGACTGCATTTGGGTTAGCTGAACCGCTGTATTTTTTGTGGTTTGTAATGATTTTATTTCATTTGGCAATGTTTCTTTTGAATGCGGTGTATAGCATCCGTTAAGCAATAATGCACCAGCGCTAATTAACAACAGAAATCGAATTGCTAATAGATTTGCTTTTATTGTTGCCATAATTCAAAACTTTTTAGTGAACGCTCTTAATGATTTAAGTTAACCCTTTTATGTTTAAACTTTATTAAATTATCTATGTTTATAGATAACTCTAAGTCGCTATTATTCCCCAGCCAGTCACTTTTATTTGTTTTGTAGATATTTGTTGAAATGTCCTATCGCTTTAAATTGAAGTTTTCAAACAAAAACGCTAAATTAACCCTCGCAGTCCCCACAGAACCTTTATTTTTTGCTCTTTAAAAATTAGCTTTAAATTCAATAACTTAAAACTGGTTAAAAAATGATTGTTTTTTTGGTAAAAAATCGCTGAATCCTTTGGTTTTATTGGGATATAGCGATTTAATTTGTAGTTCACTGCCGAATAGGCAGCTTAGAAAAACACAGTGGGCGTCAAATCTTTCGCTTTATTTGTTCACTGCCGAATAGGCAGCTTAGAAACGAATAAATTACCCACGATAGACATCGTTTGAGTTCACTGCCGAATAGGCAGCTTAGAAATTAGCCAAACAAGATAAAGCATAACAAAATAACGTTCACTGCCGAATAGGCAGCTTAGAAATAGGCAAACGATGATAAGTTTTACCTGCAAATGTTCACTGCCGAATAGGCAGCTTAGAAAAAAACTTGACGCAAGCGTAACGCCCACAAAATGTTCACTGCCGAATAGGCAGCTTAGAAAGCCTTGAGATTCTTAGTTTGCAGACTCAGAAAGTTCACTGCCGAATAGGCAGCTTAGAAAAGTGACAATCTGGCGCACATTGAGACGAGTCGGTTCACTGCCGAATAGGCAGCTTAGAAAGGCCAGCAGGGCGTCCATAGCGTCTGAATAATGTTCACTGCCGAATAGGCAGCTTAGAAACTGTGAAATCAACTGTACCCGCGCAATTTTCAGTTCACTGCCGAATAGGCAGCTTAGAAATCGCTGTCATCACATAAAATAACATCAATTTTGTTCACTGCCGAATAGGCAGCTTAGAAAATGTTTCGCGCAGTGATTGACAGCTTGAGAGAGTTCACTGCCGAATAGGCAGCTTAGAAAAGACGTGTAATATTGAGCAGCGCTTGCCACGCCGTTCACTGCCGAATAGGCAGCTTAGAAATCATCACGACTCCACACCGCACGCACACTTTTGTTCACTGCCGAATAGGCAGCTTAGAAAAAAGCCGTCGATATTTTTAGCTATATATTTTGCGTTCACTGCCGAATAGGCAGCTTAGAAACGACGAGTTTGTTACGCTTAAGCCTTTGCCATGTTCACTGCCGAATAGGCAGCTTAGAAAACAGTAAGGGTAAGGTAGAGCCTGATACAGATGTTCACTGCCGAATAGGCAGCTTAGAAAGACGAGCTTCAGCGCGACGCTTTTGACGGAGAGTTCACTGCCGAATAGGCAGCTTAGAAAATTAAATGTCACCGTATTATTGAAATTAACTGGTTCACTGCCGAATAGGCAGCTTAGAAAAGCTTCACGCCCTCGCGTAAGCAAGTGGGGTGGTTCACTGCCGAATAGGCAGCTTAGAAAACTTAGCGAACAAGAGTTAACAATTTTCATAAGTTCACTGCCGAATAGGCAGCTTAGAAAATAAAAAAATCCTCTAATTAAAAAAATTTATTGTTCACTGCCGAATAGGCAGCTTAGAAAGCTGTAGCTGAATATTAGCCATTTTGTTAGGCGTTCACTGCCGAATAGGCAGCTTAGAAAAGTTTGTTGCTGTCGCCCAACTCATTGAGCGAGTTCACTGCCGAATAGGCAGCTTAGAAAACGACGGAACACCGCACGGACACTTTTTATTGGTTCACTGCCGAATAGGCAGCTTAGAAAAAATTATTTAATGATTGGTGTCGTAATCTTGGGTTCACTGCCGAATAGGCAGCTTAGAAAATTTTCGCGCAAAGACTCCGCAAAGGATTCTCGTTCACTGCCGAATAGGCAGCTTAGAAAGTTATTGACTCTCAGATTTACGGTAGAAATAAGTTCACTGCCGAATAGGCAGCTTAGAAATGAGCCAGCAATAACAGAGTCAGCGCCACAGGGTTCACTGCCGAATAGGCAGCTTAGAAAAACACCGCCATGCTTGTGTTGGCAATGAAGAAGTTCACTGCCGAATAGGCAGCTTAGAAAATGACGGAACACCGCACGGACACTTTTTATTGTGTTCACTGCCGAATAGGCAGCTTAGAAAGAGAGCTGATGTTAGAAATGTGAGATTTTGATGTTCACTGCCGAATAGGCAGCTTAGAAAAGCAGAGAGCTTGCATTAATCGATAGCGCCATGTTCACTGCCGAATAGGCAGCTTAGAAAATTTAAAATTAATAAAATTCAGTTTTAAAAAAGTTGATCACGTTAACAATTTTCAAATGATCGGCTTGAGGCAACACCAGTAAAATCACTATTAAGCATTTTAGTGATAGTTTATATAATTAACCTCAGCTCTGGATAAGGTTAATTAGGCAGGTTCTTAAAACTCATAGAATTTAATCTGAATAACGCTTTGCTATTTCATCTACTCTATCAGGCGTCATTTCTGACCAGCCGTTAAGGTGAAACTCTGTCACTGCATTTCGCCAAGTAACCTATAGCGCGGGCTCAGTTACTGCCAAGTCGATAGATGCATCTTGCTGAGCCAGTTTTGCAATCTCTTTAATGTAGAACAAAATTTTTAGCTTTAATGACCGACACAACTTTGTCCTGCACAATGCTTAGGTATCTTTATTGGAAAACTGGCGATAAACATAATTAAAAAATATAATCCTTTTTAGGCACAGGTAAAATAAAATCCACCTGCGCACTAACAAATTGGCCAGCCAATTTATAGACAACAATGTTAATGATACGATTAGCGGTTAATGACTCTGAATAACCCTTTCAAAATGTACAAATATTAACCGGCGGAACCAGAATCGATGGCTGAACAAACTCTCTCGTGGCTCGAAACCATGCTCAACTTTCTTGTCATCATTAAAGACGGAATCATGGATGGTTTTAGTGTGGGCAATATGACCATTAGCCTGTGGAATATATTCTTGGGGCTATTTTTCTTTTATGTCGCTTTTAAAATTGGTCGCTGGATCCGCAACCGTCTCGAACAAAAATGGTTGCTCAAAAGTAATTTATCCAAAGGTGCACGCGAAGCAGCGGCCTCGCTAACTTGGTATGCGTTAATTGCGTTTATTTCGATTATTGCGCTGGCTATAGCAGGATTTAATATCAGCAATCTGGCACTGGTTGCCGGAGCACTATCTGTCGGTATCGGCTTTGGCTTACAAAATGTGGTTAACAACTTTATTTCGGGGCTTATTTTGCTGTTTGAGCGCCCAATCAAACGGGGTGACTGGATTATTGTAGGTAATACCCAAGGATTCGTTAAAGAGATTAATATTCGCTCAACACGCATACAAACATTTGATTTTGCCGACGTATTAATTCCTAATTCGGAACTATTAACCAACCAATTGACCAACTGGACACTTTCTAACGCACTTGGACGAGTCAGAATACCCATTGGGGTGGCTTATGGTAGCGATACTGATAAGGTAAAAACAATTTTATTAAATATTGCCGAGCAGCATCCTGAAGTTGTCAAAGAACACGCAGAGGTGCCCAATCCACAGGTACACTTTTTAAAATTTGCCGATAGTAGCCTCGAATTTGAACTGAGATGCTTTATCAGCGATATTTTGAATATCATGCGAATTACCAGTGAAATCAACTTTGCGATTGATAAACAATTTAAAGAAGCCGATATTCGCATCCCATTTCCGCAACGAGATTTACATATTATCAGCCAACCAAACAAAGATTAAGGAGTGGCTTTAATGACGAGTTTTGAATATCAACCTGACGAAAAAGGATTAATTCATGCCTTTTATCTTGGTCAACCGAAATCACGCTTAGGATGGGATGATTTAAACCAAAACCAGCAAAAGCCATTATGGGTACACCTAGATCGTACCAACCCATTTGTCGAACAATGGTTGCAGAATAATTACGATATTGATGCACAGATGGTCAACTCATTATTACGCGGAGACACTCGCCCCCGCTTTTCAGAAATTGACAGCGAGCAAGCACTGCTGATTGTTAAAGGTATTAATTTTTATAATCAGGACACCCCTGAAGAAATGGTTTCATTACGGATGTGGACCGATGGAAAAACGCTCATATCACTCGGATTTAAACCACTGCAATCCGTCGTTAAAATAGTCAATCAACTCGAATCTGGCAATGGTCCCAATTCGATTGAATCGTTACTGATTGCCTTATTAAAAAACCTCGACTCGCGTATTGAGCCATTTGTTTATGAATTAAGTAACCGACTCGATGAACTCGAAGAAAAAAACACCAAAGATCACGAGCTCGATAGTCAGCAAATTTCGGATTTGCAGCTACAAGCTTCGGTATTAAAGCGTCACCTTGTTCCGCAGCGAGACGTATTAAGACGCATGCAACAAAGTAATATATCGTGGCTAAAAGAGCAGCAAAACTACTGGCGCGAATTTTATTATGCCCTAGAAGTTTATGTAGATGAACTCACCGAACTGGTGGGCAGAATTTCAATGCATCTTGAAGCAAAAAACCAAATTCTATTGCAACAATCCAATCAAACCATGTATTTGCTATCGATTATTGCTGCAATATTCCTCCCTTTAAGTTTTTTAACCGGATTACTTGGCATTAACGTAGGCGGTATGCCAGGCGTTGAAGAGCCGACGGCCTTTTTAATCGTCTGTGTCGTTGTCATCGCACTGGGAATACTCGAATATTTATTTTTTAAACACAAGCGATGGTTATAATGATGGATAAATCATCCTTTATTGGACGTTTTTTAGCTTTAGAGTCAGCAGCCGGCATTATTTTAATTGTGGCCACACTCTTGGCAATGATTTTAAAAAACTCACCGCTCGCGGCAGATTATCAAAGCTTACTCATGCTGCCCGTCGGCATCAATATTGGTGAACTTGGCATTAACAAACCTTTTTTACTGTGGATTAATGATGGTTTTATGGCCATATTTTTTCTGGTGGTTGGTCTGGAAATCAAACGCGAATTAATTGAAGGCCACCTACAAACCAACGCACAGCGAGTTCTGCCTTTTATTGGGGCAATTGGCGGGGTTGCAATTCCTGCGGGCGTTTACCTGTTATTTAACTGGGAAAACCAACTATCACGTCATGGTTGGGCGATTCCAACAGCAACTGACATTGCATTTGCCCTGGGTATATTAGCGTTAGCAGGTAAAAACGTACCGGTTACCTTAAAAATCTTTTTAATGGCGCTGGCAATTTTTGATGATTTTATTGCTATTGTGGTCGTTGCAATATTTTATACCTCAGAGCTCTCATTAACGGTACTCGGCTTATCTTTGATTGGCATCGTTGGACTGATTATATTAAATCTGTGCCAAGTCTCTCGCGTTGCCGCCTATATTTTAGTTGGCTTATTTGTATGGGTGTGTGTTTTAAAATCTGGCGTTCATGCAACTCTGGCTGGTGTCGTTACCGGATTACTCATTCCATTAAAAATATCAAAAAAACAGCCCTCACATAATGCGCATTTAAAAGAAACCATCTTGAGCCCTTCCAAGTCGCTAATTCATTCCTTACACCCTTGGGTTGCTTTTGGTATTTTGCCGCTGTTTGCTTTTGCCAATGCCGGCATTTCGCTAGAGGGGTTTGACGTACAAAAATTATTCCACCCAATACCTTTAGGGATTATTTTAGGGCTATTTGTCGGCAAGCAATTAGGCGTTTTTTCTTTTTGTTGGATTGCAATCAAGCTAGGGATTGCTAAACTACCAGATAAAGCAACTTGGTTGCAGCTTTATGCCATTAGCATTTTATGTGGTATTGGCTTTACCATGAGTCTTTTTATTGGCGCTCTGGCTTTTCAATACGGCGGCGCAGGCGATGCCAAAGCCGATCGACTGGCCATTTTAATTGGTTCTATGAGTTCTGCATTGATAGGTTTTCTGTTATTAAAAGCATCGGTCAAAAATACTATCACCAAAACAACTAATGATGCAGCAACCAACAAATCATCGGCTGATTAAAGTCAGCCTTATTCACATAAACGAGTTATTCGCATAAAAATAAAGAAAAGTTGGTATCATGACCATCGACCGATACCAACCAACGACTCAATAACAATTAAACTGAAACGAATTTGATAAACACCTGTTCGAATGGCTTTCGTCAGATTAATTGCAATAACCGATGTTAACCGCAATATCAACACAGGAGTACTGAATGAAAATCGCAATTTTATCTCGTAATAAAAAACTCTACTCAACTCGCAGGCTGGTCGAAGCCGGTAAATTGCGTGGTCATGAAATGCATGTTATCGACACATTAAAATGTAATATGGAAATCACCTCTGTCAAACCGGCGGTTTGGTATAAAGGTGAAGAGCTGGTTGGCTTCGATGCCGTAATTCCACGAATTGGCGCATCGATCACCAATTATGGTATGGCTATTATTCGTCAATTTGAAATGATGGGGGTTTACTGCCTCACCGAATCGAATGCACTCGGTCGTTCGCGCGATAAACTGCGTGCACTACAGTTATTATCACGCAAAGGTATTGGAATGCCTAAAACCGGTTTTGCCCATCATGTCGACAATACCAAAGAGTTAATCAAACGTGTTGGTGGTGCACCACTGGTTGTAAAATTACTGGCAGGTACTCAGGGACGCGGGGTTGTGCTGGCCGAAACCGCAAAGGCAGGAGAAAGCGTGATTGATGCGTTTCGAGAGTTAGAAGCTGACTTTCTGGTGCAAGAGTTCATTAAAGAAGCTGGCGGCAGTGATATTCGCTGCCTGGTTATTGGTAAAAAGGTTGTTGCCGCAATGGAGCGAACCGCACAAGCCGGTGAGTTTCGCTCAAACTTACACCGTGGCGGTACAGCCCGGCTGATTAAACTTTCTCCCAAAGAACGAAAAACCGCAATCGATGCATCGTCTATTTTAGGACTCAATATTTCCGGTGTTGATATATTACGTTCCGAGCGAGGTCCTTTAGTGATGGAAGTAAACTCCTCGCCAGGGCTCGAAGGCATCGAAAAAGCCACGAATAAAGATGTCGCTGATGCGATTATTGAATATGTGGAATTAAACGCCAAACCGCATCATAACCGTACCAAAGGAAAAGGCTAAAACGATTTAATCGCGAGTAAACTATGAAAAATACAGCAATAACTATCGGTGGTGTAACCGTTCAACCCGGTGAACAAAAAACCATAAATATTCCACTGGCAGCCATGGTAACACATGATGATATGCCACTGACCGTACATGTTATTCACGGCAAAAAGAAAGGTCCGGTTTTGTTTATTAGCGCGGCAATTCATGGCGATGAAATTAACGGGGTTGAAGTCATTCGACGTTTACTCAAACAAAAACAAATAAAACAAATCAGTGGAACGCTCATTGCCATTCCTATTGTCAATGTCCACGGATTTATCAGTTATTCTCGTTACCTGCCCGATGGTCGCGATTTGAATCGCTGCTTTCCTGGCAGCAGCAAAGGTTCATTAGCAAGTCGTATGGCGAATACTTTTTTTCGCGAAATTGTTAAAAAAAGCCAATATGGTATCGATCTTCACACAGGCGCTCGTCACCGTGAAAATTTGCCACAGATCCGCGCCGATATGAGTGAAGAAAAAGTGAAGTCGCTAGCCATTGCATTTGGCGTTCCGGTAGTCATACATTCCAAAATTCGAGATGGCTCATTGCGCGAAAGTGGCGGAGAAGAAGGTATTCCGATTTTATTATACGAAGCGGGAGAAGCCTTGCGTTTTGATGAGCTGGCGATTAAAGCCGGCGTAAAGGGCATTTTAAATATCATGCGCGAACTAGGCATGAAACCCAAAAAAAAGCTGCCTTCAGGTGAGAAAAATCCGGTTATTTCATCAAATACCGCTTGGATCAGAGCACCCTACAGCGGCGTGTTACGGACCTTGGTTCCTTTAGGTGCTAAAGCGCAAAAAGGGAGCATTCTGGGCATTATTTCTGATCCACTGGGTAATAGTGAATATCAGGTTACCGCACCTTCAGATGGCGTATTAATCGGACGCACCAATTTACCTTTGGCACATGAGGGTGATGCCTTGTTTCATTTAGCATTTTATGAAAAGCAAGTCGATAATGTGGCAGAGCAGGTGGAAACCTTTCAAGAAAACCTCGAAGCACAACATTTCGATGGAAAAATTGTGTAACACCAGCTCATACCACCAAATACACTCAATTTAACCGAAGCTGATACCGCCTTTATTGGTACGTTTACTGTCATAAAGTGCGTTATCAGCAATAGAAATTAACTCTTCTACCTCTAAGCCATTATGCCATTCGGCCACCCCCATACTGACACCAATGCTGAAAGACAATGTTTTTTCGCCTAATGTTAATGAATAAGGCAAGCTCAATTCACGTTGCTTTTTAGTTAAAAAATCCAACAGGCTGTCGTTATCTTTATAGTTAGTCAACAACATACAAAATTCATCACCACCAAATCGGGAAACAGCATCAGAAATACGAATTGATTTTTTAAGACGTAACGCAAAGCTAATTAATAATTGATCGCCAGCCTGGTGTCCATAAGTATCATTTATTTTTTTAAACCCATCTAAGTCCATCATCACCAGCGCCATTTTTACTGAACTGCGCAAGCTTTGATGCATCAGCGTTTCAAGCTTTTCGATAAAATTTTTACGATTGGGTAATCCGGTTAAATAGTCTTCATTTGCCTGCTCTTTAATTTTCAAATGCAAATTAAAGCGTTCAATCGAATACTTAATTGTCTTGGTGAGTAACGGCGTACTTAATATACTTTTAGGTAAATAATCTTCAGCTCCTAATTGAATAGATTTTTCCCCCAACTCTTCACTATTAATACCCGTTAATACTAAAATGGGGACTTTTAGCCCAAAGGATAAAAATTTTTTGAGTGTATCAAGACCTTGAGAATCTTTTAGGCCTAAATCAAGAATAACAATATGAAAAGTATTATTACTCAATGCCTTCTCACAAGCCTCAAGCGATGAGTAATTTTCAAAACGATATTTAGAACGGTAGTCGCTGGTTAAATAATTTTTGAGTAGATAAATATCATCGGGATCGTCTTCGACCAGTAATATTTTAATTTCATCGTACGACATAGTATCTACACATACACATCAACATAATAACTGCTAGGCGTAAAAATATTCAAACCTAATACCATATTTCTTTATAAACTCGAGAAACTTCAAACCAGTAACGACAGGTAGTATCCAATACGCAAACCATATCATCATAATTACTGGGTTTAATAATGCACGAACTGGCACCTAACTCTAGTACACGCTTAAAATCAGTTGGTGATTTTGATGTTGTAAAAATAACAACCGGTATAAATTGAGCTATCGGCTGGCGCCGTAACTTTTTTAAAACGCCAATACCATCAGTTGATGGCATATTTAAATCGAGCAAAATCAAGTCGGGTAACTGATTGAATTGTGCTTCATGTAAACTCAAATAATTTAAGACCGCATCACCTCTATTAAAAATAGATATAAATACCTCAATACTCAACTTTTTTAATACATTCGTAATTAAGTATTGATCATCAATATCATCTTCAACAATACACAAGTGTGGCGCTTCGCTACTTTTTGTACTTAAAACCATAATGAGCAACTAATCTTTTGGAATTTCAATGATGATTTCAACACCTTTGTCTTTTACACCTTTAGCCCAGATTTTACCATCATGAGCTAAAATGATTTGACGACAAATGGCAAGCCCCATGCCGTATCCCGGCGATTCCTTTCCAACCAAGCGACGAAAAGGTTCAAAAATCTTTTTATTATTTTCGCTATCAAAGCCAATACCATTATCTGCTACTGATATTCTAGTCGAACTGGGTTCGATCGATAGATTAAAGTTAACAACTAGCTGGCGATTGCGGTCTTTATAATTAATACTATTTAAAATCAAATTTCTTAACACTTGTTGAAATGAAGAGCTTTCGACAAAAATGTTTCCATCATTAATTACATTAATTGTCACCTGATTTTGTTCAATAATTGTCGATAAATCATCACTCACTTGAGCAACAATTTCAGCCAAACGAAAATTTGATTTTTTAGCATTGTTACGTGAGTAACGCGAAAGTTCTAATAGCTGATTAATCATTTCACTCATGCGTTGAGCGGCATCGCTGATTCGATCTAGTTGAAATCTGGCATCGGCATTATCGACTAATTGCGGCGCCAGACTGGATTGTAAGCTCCCGGCAAAGGCACTAATTTTACGCAGCGGTTCTTGCAAGTCGTGTGAAGCCGAATAGGCAAACCTTTCTAAAGCAGAATTCGACTCGGCAAGTTGTAATTCAATTTTCTTTTTGTGTGAGATATCTTCAATGACCGAAATAAAGTGACTGTCATCACTACGCGGATTATTCACTAGTGCAACCGTCAATCTCGCCCAAATGTAACCTCGGCTTTTGGTAATAAATCGCTGTTCAGCGATGTAATGCTTAATAGCTCCAGCAGCTAACAGTTTGTGCTGATTCCAGCTTTCGGTCATATCTCGCTCGTGAGTGATATCACTATAAGACAGTTCCAAAAGTTCGCCTTTGGTATAACCTAATATTTCACACAATTTGCTGTTTACTTTAATAAACTTACCTTCTAATGTGGCGTGAGCAATGCCAACAGCAGCCTGCTCAAAAGTTGTTAAAAAATTAACGGCCAGTGTTTTAATTTCTTGCTCACGCTCTTTGAGCGCCGTAATATCAAAAAAAGCACCAAGCATTTCTTTTGGCTTGCCATTTTCATCAAAGGAGTAAATAGAATCTCGCGAATAGCACCAAATCCAATGCCCTTGCTGGTGTTTAAAACGATACTCGGTTGTAACGCCAGTATCCATCTTATTGTGAAATACTTCTTTGATATGCAGCTCTACCAACAAGCGATCATCAGGATGAAACAAAGTCATCAATCCATCGCTTCCTTGAATTTTCACCAAATCAGCTTTGCTGTATCCGGTTAAGCGAGTATATTCATGATTAACAAAAGTGATGTTCATTGTGTCTAAATTAAAGATATATAAACCTGTCAATGAACGCTCCAGCACTTCATTTAAAAATCGAGTTTTATTTTCAAGTTTTTTCTCTAACAGTTTAATTTCATTTATATTGGTTAGTGTGCCAGACATAAGTATCGGCTTATCATCATTATCAAAAATCGTATCACCACAAGCTCGCATCCATTCAAATTTACCTGACTCAGTGACACCTCGATAAATCACATCATACTTTTGTTTTTTCTCAAAGTGAGCTTTCAAACGACTATCAATCAACTCGATATCATCGGGATGAATATGACTTCGCCACAACTCAAGACGAGGTGGAGAGTCTTCCGCCTGCCCTATCAAAGTTAACAACTTGGGACTATACCAGACATCATTGGTTTTCAAATCCCATTCCCATATGCCCATTTTAGTAGCTGAAATTGCACGCTTAATACGGTTACAACTCATACTCTCCAGTGACTTGTTTTCCATCATTTGACTTTCATTATAAATGGAAGCAAACGCTAATTTTTCACCTTGTACGTCATGATTGGACAAGCTGATTTGAATTGAAATAACTTTACCTGTTTTGGTTTTTCCATTAACAAAACGTCCAAACGCCCTCGCATGATCTTTTTGCGCACTTTCCAAAAAACTATCAACCAAGCTATCATGAATTGGCGAAACAGAGTCGATCAGTAACTTGTTCAGCGACTCATTTTTCAGCTCATCACTCGAATATTCAAACATGTCAGCTAACGCTTTATTTGCCAATATGATTTTTTTATTTTGGTCAACCACCAACAGTCCAGTTGGTAGCAACTCAGTAGTGATTTTGAATAAGGCATCGGCCTTTCGTTTTATTTCTAACTCATTGCGTTTCATTTTCTCATTTGAAGCTTTAAAAACCGCATTTTGTAAATCTTCAACAGAAGGAATCTTTTTAACGCTTTCAATGCTTTTAAATAAAACCACCGCCGTCAGCAAAGAAATAACGGCGGTCATCGCTTTTATCACACCATGTACACCATATACACCGTGCCAAATGGTATAAATTGAAAAAAGATGAGTAATACCACAAAATAGAATAAACCCTGAGAATAAAAAAAAGATTCCTCGAAACTGAATATCTTTACGCGCATTAACAATATAAATTAATGCAATGGGAATTGAAAAGTAAGTCAGCGCAATAACCAAATCGGAAATAACATTGGTCCAAAGTATTCCCGGATGCCACAAATAGCAATGTCCATGCGGCATATATTGACCATTAAAAAAAGGTTCCAAAAATTCCATTCGCATTATTTTTTATTAAGAAACGTGGAAGGTACAATCAAGTATAGAACATAAACATCTTTATATTTTGCTTTATAATTCAATTTTGTTTATAAACAGACCTGATAATCTCGAGAGCGAAATTTTAGACATTTATTTTTGCGGTTAACAGATGAGTTGACATATACTTTTAAGGTAAGTTAAGAGAAAAAACGATGCAAGCAGCTATTAACACAGAACTCAATCGCTCACCTGTCATCACCATTGCAGAAGATGACTTGGACGACACTTTTTTGTTAAAACGTGCATTTAAAGAGACTGGCAGCTTGAGTGAATTGCGTTTTGTTAAAGATGGACGCGAATTAATTCAATACATTCAACGCCAACCACCTTTTAATGATAATCAGCTCTATCCATTTCCAGATTTAATTCTTTTAGATCTTAATATGCCTAATGTTGATGGTAGGGAATCCCTTGAATGGATAAAAGGTAATGTTCAATATAACCATATTCCAATCATTGTACTCACAACTTCAAGCAATGAGGCCGATATATTGAGCGCTTACGATCTGGGCGCAAACTCTTATATTACCAAACCCAACAATTTTAAGGCATTTATTGAAATTGTTCACACCATTCATCAATACTGGTTTACAACCGTCAAGCTGCCATTAATTAGTAATTAATAATTAATAACACTTTGATACCAGCCAATAAGCTACAACTTGAATACTTTCTTGTTGCGCATTATGTTAGATGCCAAATTAAAATTGATTTAGTGCAATACTGATCTGGCCCAAATAATTTCGATAGTGACGTCAGTAACTTTTGTGATTACAATTTCAAAATGAGTTAATTTTTATTTTTTTGCCTCCTTCATAAAGTGTATTTTTTTATCTTTTTGAAACATCGAATATTAACAACCAGGCTTTTTTATGTTCACCATTAATCAAGTTGCCAAAAAATATCAGCTTTCACGCAGTGCACTAATTTATTACGATAAAATTGGCCTGCTGCAACCTTCAGCGCGTTTTCAAGCCAATTACCAACTTTATTCTCAACAAGACTTGAAGAAAATGGATAAAATCATGAGCTATCGCAGTGCGGGCCTGTCCCTAAGCAATATTGCCAAGTTATTAAAATCTCAAAATACGCAAGCAACACAAATTTTAGACAATCAATTAGTGCAGCTGAATCAACAAATCAGCCAACTACGCGAGCAACAAACTTTATTAATGCGGTTAATGCAACATGACTGTTTCAACGCAAAATCTCGCATTATGACCAAACAACAATGGGTCAATATTCTTAAAGCCACCGGATTAGATAAAGCAGACATGCGTCGCTGGCATATCCAGTTTGAAAAAGACAAACCCGAAGCCCACACCGACTTTTTACAATCGCCAGGGATCGATGCGGCAGAAATTGAGCAAATAAAAAGTTGGGCTCAAGACGGTTAAAAAATTAAACCTGACTTTTAATTGACACCCTTTAATTGACCCCCTTTAATTAGCACCCTGCTTGGATTTAAATTGGCAATAGATCAGGCGGCAACCATTGTTTTGACGCTTCATCGCTATACAAACGTTCAGCACTGTAATGTGCTAGCAAAATCTCATTAGCCTGATTAACCAAGTCAGAATGATGTGATAGCTAAGGATCTAAATAGTTAAGTCTCTGGTTATTTAGATCTCTGGTTATTTAGGTCTCTGGTTATTATAGGTCTCTGGTAATATAAGTATCTTGCTGTTTAAGCATCTAAATATCGAATAAACCGTATAATAAAAAATATTCACCAGCTAGGTATGTGTTAATTGCACAAAATCCGAAGTGACATCATGCTGAATGATGCCATAAAGACAAAACAGCTTAAGACAACACAACATAAAAATTTTGAAATGATAAATAACAATCAGCAAACCATCACCCAATTAAAGTCTATTTTAGACAAACACCAACAATGGTTGGTCATTACCGGTGCAGGAGTCAGCCAGAATTCAGGTATTCCAACCTATCGAGATGAAAAAGGTCAATGGCAGCGTAGCCGCCCAATTCAGCACCAAGAGTTTGTTCAGTATGAAGACAAAAGAAAACGCTACTGGGCACGTAGTGCTGTAGGCTGGCCGCCTGTAGCCCGCGCCCAACCCAATGTAGTACATTATGCATTAGCCAAATTAGAACAAAAAGGCTATCTGGCAGGCGTCATTACCCAAAATGTTGATCGCTTGCACCAAAAAGCAGGCCATCAACAGGTTATCGATTTACACGGCAGACTTGATCGCGTGCAATGTTTAAGCTGCCAAACCTATGAGTGCCGCGAGCAATTACAAAACAGATTACTGCAAAAAAATCCATTTCTAAATCAGGTTAACGCGGAAATAGCACCAGATGGTGATGCACATGTTGAAGACCAATTAACTGAGCAAATCGAGCCAGTCGGTTGTAGTCAATGTCAAGGTATACTGATGCCCGATGTGGTTTTTTATGGCGGTACAGTTCCTCGAGAAACAAATGAAGCAACTCAACAACTTTATCAAAAAAGCAAAGGATTACTAGTATTAGGGTCATCGCTGATGGTGTACTCAAGCTTTCGTTTTTGTAAACAGGCAAAGCAAGATAATAAGCCGATTGTGATTATTAATCAGGGAGTCACGCGCGCAGATGACTTGGCTAATTACAAGTTTGAAGTTGACTGTCAAATCATCGAAGCTTTGCTATAAAGACGCTATATTAGAAAGGCCTGACTCGAACAATCATTGAGTCAGGCAACGTGAGTAATGGGATTTTTTCAAACCCATATGTGATAATGAATCGTTACTGTAATAAAAATGACCGGATTGATTAACCTGATTGCGCAACTCGCCAATTAATCCAGGTACGCACTAAAACACGCTGTTTATCAGGTTCACTATAATTTTCAAATGCCGTTCTGTTGTGAGCCAGGAAAGCATTATTAACAAAAATAATATCGCCACGCTCTAACGAACAATAAAAAATATTTTCATCTTGCGCTAAATAATCGTCGACAATATTCATTGCATCAATCACCGCCTGAGGAAGCTCCGTTTGTGTTTTTTGATAAGCGGTTTCAATCCAATAGCGCATATATCGAAAACGCAAACCAAAATCGTCAAATGCAAATATAGGAAACTGATTATTGCGAATGGCTTCAACACTTTGCTCTTTCCCAGGTGTAATCACATCTCTCATTAGCGGTTGTGACAAAGCATCTAATGCTTGCGGATGGTTTTCTCGCAAATAAACAAATAAGTCTGCCGCATTTGCAACCATCGAGCGTCCCCCCTTTTTAGCGGGATGAACACAAAGTAAACCAACAATATCCGGTTTATAGTCAACCGCAGTGCAGTCAGTATGAAAACTGGTATCAGCGTTCGTTTTTGAGACAGGAATGGCTTCTTTGGTATAGTCAAGCCCACGATCAGCAATATCAAACAAATAACCATAGCGATCATTTAAGTTACCTAATGCACTAGCTATATAAAAATAAATGAACCGTAACTGCAAATCTGTGAATTGATCTTCATCGGTTTTGACACAAACAAACCCCGGAGAGAGTTGAATTTTTTCTCTGACCTGATTGACCCACTCTACCGGCAAGACCAAGGGTTCTTTCTGGTGAATTTTTTCTAAATCAAGCTCCAGACCAGGCTGATTAAAATGTTCCTCAAAGGTACTTAAGATAGCTTGAGGAACCTTCACTGTTACTTGTTCAAGATCTGGCAATTGCCCATGCCAACCGGTTTGCTCCAGCCACTGTTGTTGAGTTTTCATGGCTTTTTTACCTTAAATGCAACATGTAGTGGCAGTTCACGAAGGGGTTCAAAGAATCCCGGATCCATTTTGATATGCTCTTCAGTGATATGCAGTTCTCTAACTTCAGGGATGAGTTCAAAACCAGCCGCTCGCAAACAAGTAAAGTAATCTTCAATTGTTTTATGAACACATTGAACATTAACAGCAACACCATCTCTGCGCCAGATTTCTCCGGGAAATAGTTCATTTCTGGCGCTAAAATAACCACCACTGGAACGAAAGTAAAAAGGGTAATCTTCAGATTTTAAGTAAGCCAATAATGGATGTGGAACCGCAAAAACAAAATATCCGCCTGGCTTTAACCAGTTGAATATTTTTTTCATGGTCGCTTGTGTATCGGGTACATCCAGATAGTTAAATAAAAACATTGCCAAGACTAAATCGTATTGTTTGGCATTTGACTCATCAAACTGTCTAACATCCAGATTTTTAAATGTCATACCATCAAGGTTTTGACGAACTTGCTCAGCAATTGCGCGATTAATCATTTCTTCAGAAATATCAATACCAAAAATATTTGTTGCGCCTCGCTTTTTTAGTTCGCGACTGACATAGCCTTCGCCACAGCCCAAATCTAAAATATCAAGACCATCAATTGGTTCACACATGCTTAATACATAAGGCCGAGCAGAATAATCAGACAATAAAATTGGCTCTTTACGACTCCAGTCCTGTGCCTGATTGTCATAAAGCTTTTGTGTATCTTTTTCAACAGAGGTAGTCACTTTGAACGCTCCCTAATTTAAAGTTTGGTGTTTTACTCCTCTATAGAACAGTTATTTTATCGTTGGTAAACAAAAGCAAATTTAAAAAAACTGACTATAAAGATTAATATTGAGAAAAGATAAAACTTCCTTTTCTAATTGTGGTATTCATAATAGCGATAATCAAAATTTAACCTCGGCAACACTTACTTAACGGCTGAACATTTAACTTTTTATCAAATTAATTTTAAATACCGCTCACTACAACTTATTGTTAACTTATCATTGATTTATTATTTACTTGCCACAACACATCAACCTCGACAAGCTAAGGAGTTATCATCAGTTCAACAGTAGACGCTGCTAAACACCTCGACAATAAACCTATATTTTTTGTGTGTATAATTTTACTTTTAACAACTGCAACCAATCTTAACAACTTAGCCATTTAACATTAACAACACTAAAATATTTTTACCAGATTCCTTCAAGCCAAAAATGTTTTTTTATATTTTTGATAGACTTTAAGTAAAAATTATTTTTTAAAAACGATATAACAGCTTAAGTTAAATCAATCATCAAAATGCTATGCAGTTGAGGTTTCAAAGATATGACAAATAAGAATTTAAAAAAATTAAAATTTAAAGTTTTTAACAGAAAAGTGATCTCGATCAAATACTGGCAACAAATAAAAAGTAGCGTGATATAGCACATCAATTACGCCAATAGTATTAGTCTGATTCAACTTTTTATATCCACAAGTTTTATAAGTAATAAAGATTTTTACCTAAAATTTTTATAGAATACACGTTTTAAATCTCTGTGGTATCCTAACGTGCACTTACAGGCTCTTGAGCTGACATCAAAACAAAGAACTGAATTTTGGGAAAATGGCTTTTTAGTCTTGCCCAATGTGCTCCAGAATGACGATTTATTGACGTTTCAGCAGTCTGCCACGCAGGCTTTAGCTGAAGCAGCCGATCCGAAAGAACTTGAAAGCGAAACGGGCTATCCAGGTGCGCCACTTGATGAACAAAAACAAGGAGGTAAAACCGTTCGTCGATTGCTCGGTGCGTATCAGCGCAGCCCGCTTTGGCAGGAATGGTCAAGCAGTCCATTAATCATCAATAGCCTGCAACAACTTTTTCAACAGTCAATGGTTTATTTAAGTCAGACACATCACAACTGTCTAATGACTAAGTCGCCTCAATACAGCAGTGATACTGGCTGGCATCAAGATATTCGTTATTGGTCTTTTGAACAACCAGAACTCATCACCGCCTGGCTCGCGCTAGGAGCAGAGAAAAATGAAAATGGCGGTTTGTGGGTAGTCCCCGGCAGTCATCGACTGAGTTTTTCTACTGATCAATTTGATGAGCAATTATTTTTTCGAACCGACACAGAAGGCAATAAAATGCTACTTGGGAAAGCGCAACAAGTTCCCTTGAATGCAGGTGATTTACTCTTTTTTCATTGTCGTTTATTACACAGTGCAAGCCGCAATCATACGCAAACAACCAAGTTTTCTTTAGTCTTTACTTATCACGCAGAAAATAATCATCCACGCCCTAACACCCGTTCGGCGAGTTTGACAGAAATTGCACTACCAACCAAGATTGACTCAACGGCAGAAAATGAATAATTCAACCAGCACATTTATTTTGAATAAACAGAACTAATTAAAATGAAAATTCAATTCAGAATTATTTAATTCATTTAGATTTAAGGAAAGCTTTTGTTTGAAAGCGCTCCTTATTTAATGTGAAATAACCTTCAGAACGATTCCAATATTAGTCATTAACTTATCAGTCAGACTGTGATTCATAATAAGTTTGTGGCTAATATAAATAAGTAACCTTATAATTTAATCAATTGGTTATTCAGGCTAATTTGCGTTATTTAACCTGACATCCCCCCAGGGTTAAATAACGGGTTAAAAATCAGGAAAATGCTAATGATTAATTAAGATGCCGATAAACCTGATACATCACATATTGGGCCGCTTTTAATTTAGTTGCATGATTGGGATGTAAGCCGTCACCAAAATGGGCAAAGGAACGCCAGGTATCTAACATAATAACGCCATCAATTTGCGAGATTGAATCTTCATATGTGTGTTTTAACAAGTTGTATTGTTCTCTCGATGCCACTCTAAAATGCGGTGTGATGACTTTAAAAATTTCTTCTGCCAGCGGCAAATCCAGTTTGTCATAATCAACCAGTCGATTGACAAATACTTTTACGCCTCTTTGTTGCAAATAATTAATCGCTTGCGTCACATTTTTTACCAGCGTATTGTCAATATCTTCACGGGTACACAACGGACCATAGGCAGTGTGCAAACAATCATTAAACAGATCAATAATTACAGCTTTCAGATGAGATCCATCTACCCACATAGTTGTATGCTCATATAGCTTAATTGCCTGTAATTGAGCAGAGTCGAATCCCAGCGCACCACTTGACGTGGCACCACCTTGCGCAGCTTCTCGAAACACCGGGCCTTCAACACTTAAAATAGAAAATGCTTTTAAATAATCCGCTAATCCTCGATAAGAACTACCATTCAATGCCGTCAGTCCTGCCCCATTGCCATAGGCGGCCTCTGGATCAATATAGCTGGCACCAATTAATCCAATGACTGGATTTTTCGATTCTGAATAATCTTTCGCCATTACGGGAAAAGTTAAAAGCAGAAACAGAGAAATGAGCGAGAAGAAAAATTGTTGTTTTAACATAAGTAGAATTCCTTGTAGTGAGTTTAAAAATACAAACTTTTTTTGTTTCCATTGGGGGGTCCACTAGTAAATTTAGCAGGTTCTAAAAAAGATCCCAAATTTTATTTCTCAACAAGAGATGAATAATCAGCTAAAACGGATGAGAGGTATTTTTTTATGACAAGTGATAGCCAGTCAAAACTATCTATTTGATTTTACTATAAAATTTATCTCCCTGTATAATAAAAGAACAGTGTTTTGGGAATAAACTATCAATATTTGAAAATATCAAATTGAGATTTAAGTTAGAAAACGGGTAAAAACAGACAATTCACAACTTTCTGGTATTTATTCATATTCTTGCTTATATTAGCTTACTTGAAAATGCATTGGCCAAAAATCATGCCATCGATAAAATTTAAAGCCTGTGACTTAACTTATGACCTATAACTTATGACCTATAAAGCCCATTGCTCAATAAAACAGCAAGTATATTGATAGCAACCATGATTAGCCAATGAACACAGTCAACAACGAAGAATTAAGCCCAGCAAAAGCAGTGGCAGGCACTCACCACTCGCCAATTGGCCAAACTCAAAAGCCAGTTTTTAAAGTCGATGCTTGTCAAAATTGTGCCACGGAGTTGAAAGGTAAGTATTGTCACCAATGTGGACAGCCTAGCCGCAGCATTATTAAATTTTTTGGTGAAGTTGCACAGGAGTTTATTGCCAACGCATTTGGATATGATTCAAAATTGCGCCATACGGTTTTTCCATTATTGTTTAAACCAGGAAAAATCACTCAAGATTATATTAATGGCAAAATATTCCATTATGTCTTATCAATTCGTTTGTATTTAATACTCAGCGTCATTTGCTTTTTATTAATGCAAATAACGACAGACACAAAAGGACTTTTTGTCAATGATGATACCGCCAAAGCACCAGAGAAACTTGCACTAGATAAAGAACCGTCTGGCATAATAGATAAGCGCATTGACTCTCTTGTGCCACAATCGGCCGACACTTCAGTTAGTGAACTAGACGATACTGATAATAAACAGAATCAAACTCAACCAGAGCAATTAATAAGCACCAATCAACAGACACAACAAGCGACTTTAAAGTCGCCTGAGTATTTTGATTTTGACTATGATGATAAGGATGAAACATTTGATTTTAATGGCCAATTTTTTAGCGATTTTCCCAAAGCGAAAAAAGTTATTATTGACATTAAAAACAAAAGCGAAAGTTGGAAAAAAGATCCAACGCCTTGGCTAAATAAGGTTTTTGAATTATTTCCAATTATGATGCTCGTCATACTGCCACTTTTTGCCATGACATTAAAATTATTTTATTTATTCAAGCGACGATTTTACATTGAGCATTTGATTTTTTGTATTCACAATCATTGCTTCATTTACTTTGCTTTAATTCTAGAAATTTTGTTTGGTCAACTTGAAAGTTTTCTATTAACTCAAAGCAACTCAATCTCTCAATTTTTTGCTACCGTATTCAATTATCTGTCAACCGCATTGATGATTTGGATTATTGTTTATATTTTGTTAGCAATCAAACGTTTTTATCAACAAGGCTGGTGGTTAACCATTTTTAAATCGGTTATATTAAGCGGTGTATACTTTTTTATGGTGTTTTTTGGCGTACTTATTGTCGCTATTGTAGGCGCCTGGCAAGCTTAAACCAAAATGTTTTACCAAACATTACTTATAGTTTATTACTTATTGCTTATCATTTATTACCAAACATCAAATATTTTTTATCAAACCAAACTAAATAATTTGATTATCGGACTTTATTTGCGATACGAAGTTGTCAATATTGCTTACTGTAGTCGTCAATATACGCGCCAACGCATCTTGTGTATTAAACGCATTATGAGGTGTAACAAATACTCGCTTATCTTGTATCAGCACATGGTCTTCAAGTAATATTTGCAACTCACTTGCGCGTTTGGTTTGCTCATGTAACAGTTCGATTTCACCTTTTATCAGACTTTCACCCTCCAAGACATCTAGTCCAGCAAAAGCAACTTTTTTGCTATGTAAACCAGCTAGCAAAGCAGTTGAATCGATTAAGTCGCCACGCGATGTGTTGAGTAAAATAACGCCCGCTTGCATCTTTTGTATCGCAGCATGATCAATAATATGTTTGGTTTCTGATGTTAAAGGTAAATGCAAAGAAATAATATCTGAAGCGGTAAAAATTTGCTCCAGAGAAACCCAGTTCACCCCCATTGAGTCGGCCTCTTGGTGCAATTGATGCGCAGCGATATCATAAACATTGACTTGCATATCAAACCCTTTGCACATTTTTGCAAACTTCTGGCCAATATTCCCAAAACCAATAATACCCATAGTTTTGTTGGCTAAATCAAATCCACGTAATCCTGTAAAATCAAATGACCCCGACTTGACTCGATTAACCGAATCAATTATTTTTCGAGAAATTGCCAACAACAAGGCAAAAGTAAACTCAGCAACGGTGTGTTCACCATAATGAGGCACATTAAACACCGAGAGCTGATTTGCTTTACAATAAGCTAGATCGATATGATCAAAACCGGTACTGTTAGTGGCGATGGCTTTTAGCCGTGGGAGTTTTTGCAATAAAGTCTGATCACAAGCGGAATAGATAAATGGACATAATATTTCGGTTTCTGCCAACGCTTCAATGTCAATCTCTTGCGCCGTCTGCGCAAATATTTTAACTTGATGATCGGCCAGTGAATGTTTAATTAATGTGACCTGCCAATCTTCACTGATTTCAGTAAAAGTAATATTCATATTTTGTTGTCGACGGTTAAGTTATCGTGCCAGCGCTTTAAACATACCTCTTAACAAGGCAATTTCTTTCGCTGTTGGTTGTGCTTTATTAACGAAAGTTTTAAATTTTTTTAACGTATCGGTTGGAATATCTTGCCGAATATAGTTTTTTTCGATAAGCAACATTTCTAGGTGAGAATAAAATGCACTCATTTCCTGTTGCGTGGCTAATTGTGTCGCTAATTTTGATTTTTTATCTGTCTGGTTAGTCATTGTTTCTGAGTGAGACAATTGCATAGACTCTCCAAGCCCCTTAAATAATTCATAACAAACAATTTGCACTGCTGCCGCCACATTTAAAACCTGATACTGCTGACTGCCGGGAATATATAAAAGTTGCTGACAAAGCGCTAATTCCTGCAAACTCATTCCATCTCGTTCACCACCAAAAACAATGGCAACTCGCTCCGCCGGGTGCTGTCGAATCCAAGCAACCGACTGCTCAACTGATTTTTGCGGCAAGCTAAAAGTGTGTGTCTGTCGTGCGCTAGTTGCAAAAACTTGCGTACAATCAGTAATTGCCCTTGCCAATGATTCAACAACACGTGCATTTTGTAAAATCTCGCTTCCACCAGCAGCTCGGCGTTCAGCTGTTTCATCAGGAAATTGCAACGGGTTTACTAATACCAATTCACTTAACCCCATAGTTTTCATGGCTCGAGCTGCCGCGCCAATATTACCTGGGTGAAAAGTATTCAATAAAATAATTCGAATTTGAGAAAGTCGATTAATCATAGATAAACTTCAATATTTAACCTATTTAGATGGTTGTTTCTTTTTGCAATTAGATAGGTTTCAAAAAAATCAGGTCAAACCTGAGTAAAACCTGGAAAAAAATATGCATTAAAAATCAGCTAAAATCCTAATAAAGACAGATTCAAATTAAGCGAGCAAAACAAATCGTGTCTATTGGTGCTATAGGTTAGCAGCAGAACATGATTTAGTAAAATGGCGATTTTCCATAAAAAAAACCAGCGAAGCTTCCGCTTGCGCTGGTTTAAAATGTCATTAAATTGAGGATTTATTGACGGGATAACGTGTTAGTTATAAAGCTTAGTCTAAATAGCTATTTTCACAGCCGAAACCGGCTAAACAGTTTGCGCCATATTCAACACCAATATTAATATCCTTGACTAATTGAGTACCGGCTTCACTGCCATCTGTTTTCCATAACTCCATACCATGCTCTCCATCATCAGCCTGGAAAAATAAAATATCATTGAACACATAAAATCCTCTAGGCATATCGACATAGCCATTCAAATTGAATGCTTTTAACAGCGTCAGTCCATTGTTGATAGCATCCATCTTCCAGACAGCGGTTCCGCTCGTTTCGGTATAAGCGCTGAAATACAACTCATCGTTATAAATGGCATAATCTTGCAGAAACAATTCATCATTTTCACCATAATTAGTCAGTTGGAGTGTACCTTCCGTGGTGCCATCGGATTTCCATAGTTCGAACTCGCCAAACTCATTAAACGCCGTCATAAATAGCTGATTGTTCCAGGTAAATAGTTTTGAATCACGGTCATCTAAACCATTTTCGGTGGCATTTAAATCGATCACCATTTGCGTGCCTTCTTCAGTTCCATCCGTTTTCCATAGCTCATCACCGTTAACACCATCATTAGCCACATAATAGAGATTATTACCCAATGCTGCCGCAATCAAATTGGCACTTACGCTGTCTCCATCAGGATTAATATCTTTAATCACTCGCGTGCCTTTTAAGGTGCCGTCTGTTACCCACAACTCATGGCCATTACTTGGAATAGCGGCAACTCTTCTGTCACTCCCACTGTAAGCAGAAAAATAAATCAAGTCGCCAACAGGATAAAGCGGACCGGTTGGTACAACTGGCGAGACTACCTCAATACTGTCGACAGTACCGCAAGTTTTCATGAGGACGCCGCTTTTATTTCTTGAGAAATAGAGTTCACCTTGAATATCTTGCATGATAGAAATTGAACTGTTAGCAGAGCCATTTGAAAAGTCATAGAACAGATGAGTATTTTCCTGAGTGCCATCACTTACCCAGATTTCTCGACCAAACTCTTCATTTTCAGCAACAAAAAACAGTCGTCCATTAGATACCGTAAGAAGACGGACATCGGTTACACCATCGGGCGTCACACGCACGGTGCCATTATCTGTACCATCAGTGCGCCATAAACTTTGCGGATACTTGCCATCGGATGCCGTAAAATAAACTTGTCCCTGATAAACCACTGATAAATTCGGCGAGCTACTGCTATTAGGATTTTTATTGATATCAGCCAGGTTCACCGTTCCGGTTTGCGTACCATCACTTACCCAGGGCTCAACACCGATAACGCTATCATCATAAGCAAAATAAATTTGTTCAGCTCCCGCATAAAGTGCAAGACCATTTGGCATTTCCAGTGTCGAAACGGTCTCGCCAGCCGAAGCACCATCACTGATTTTAAGCGAATTATTTTCAAGATAGACAATATTGTTGCCAAGTGTCGTAAAAAGCTGTCGCTGATTACTTAATTGAAAGTAACTCTCGCCAGACTGAACCATCAGTCCTTCCTGAGTATGCATAATATTTTTATTATCTGCCGTTTGTTGAACGCCATAGATGTAATTAAATGAGCGTGTCGAGTTGACTATTTTTGTACCTTCAGGCGTGCCATCGGTCTGCCATAACTGATAGCTTGCGTCCATATTCAAGAAAAATACTGGGCTATTTTTATGTTGATGCATATAGCTTCGCTGAATATAGGCGCGTATCGGAATCGGTGTCGGATCATTCGATACTAGGTAAGTGGTACCTGCTTCGGTGCCATCAGAAACATAAATTCGATTACTGCCATCATCTGTAGATATGATTAATCGACCGTTCACACTATATAATTTATTACGACGATTAAAAAAGCCCGCCGAACCTGCTCGAATATCCTTAACCAGTTGAGTCCCGGCATTAGTGCCATCAGAATGCCATAGCTCTTGACCAAATGCTGAGGTGTAAGCACTGAAATATACCTGATTACCAACCGCGGTGAGTAATTCAACATTACTAATAGCTGTATCAGGTTGTAGCACCGTATTACTGCTTCCATCGTATCGGTTTAGCTGTCCATTAACGACATAAAATAAAATATTATCAGCCGTCGCCGTTAATAAAGTTGCATCATTATTGGCATTAACTTTCACAGTACCGGCGTCACTACCATCTGTTTTCCATAACGCTTGATTATTGTCCACATCGCTTGCGGTAAAGTACAACGTATTGTTAATTACCGTTAAGTTTTGTGGATTACTATCACCTTCAAGATGAATATCTTTAACCAAAGCCGTTCCGGATGCATCCGACTTCCATAATTCAACCCCATGTGTTGAATCATTCGCAACAAAGAAAACCTGATTGCCCAATTCGGTAAACTGTGATGGAGAACTGTTGCCAATGGTATTGATTTCCTTAACGATCGTGGTACCCGCTTGCGTACCATCTGACTTCCATAATTCTTGGCCACTTTCCTTGGTATTGCCAACAAAATAATAAGCATTCAGTGCGGTTGTCGTCACACTGAAATCGGCAGAAATTTCGCCAACACTGAGCGTCGCTAACGATTCAGTCGCATATTGCGTCGAAGAAATTAATCGCACCACTACTTGCTGATTATTTTCAATCATTCCCTGAACATCGGTAAATTCGCCACCATCAATACTGTATAGCCCACCAACGATTTGAATACTGGTTGGGATGTCTATTCCAGTAATGGTCACTGGCTCCGATTTGACAGGCTTATTTAGCTCAACTGTTGATTGTGCAACAAATTCAAATGTCTCAGGCACAGGATCATTGGTTGTCACTTTAAAATCAGCGCTTATCCCACCAATATCCAATGTCGCGCTTGTTTGAATATGTGGCAGGTCTGATGCTGCCAACCTGACAACAACCTGCTGATTATTGCTCACCATGCCTGGCTGATCTGTAAATTCACCATTGTCAATTCGATAGCTACCACCTTGAATCTGAATTTCGGTTGGTACATCGATCCCTGTAACCGTCACTGGTGCCGAAGAAATTAAAGCGTTACGCTCAACACCTCGCTGTTCAGCAATGACAAAATTATCAGGTTGCGGATCATTAGTGGTTACACTAAAAGCAGCGCTCAATCCGCCAACATTGAGTACTGCCGATGTAGTGGCATGAGGATATTGTGCACTGATTAACCGAACCACAACACGCTGATTATTCGTAATGTTACCCGCTTGCTCCGTAAAACTGCCACCATCAATCTGATAGCTACCACCAACAATACTGATAGGCGTTTGCGCATCAATACCAGTGATAGTGATTGGCACTGATTCTACCTGTGTATTTAGCGCCACACCTGTTAGCGCTTCAATTGAAAATGTTTCAGGCGTTGTGTCACTGATAATCGGTTTAGTCGTCCCGGTGGGCGCATCGCCGCCGCCACCACCACATGCCATTAATAGCAACAGTGGACTTGCTAATAACAGGCCTTTTAAATTCAAAGATGTGTTACTCATTCTATATACCCAGGTTAAAGCTACAGTGTTCAAGTGACTTAAAGCCCTCTCAAAGTGGCTTTAAATACCACATTGCTGGCACCGTAATTTCAGTTTAAGTTTGTTATTTTCGACCATGCTACCGGCTTACAAAATGAGATAGCATAGTCAAAATGACTATATAGAAGAGTCAGTTTTGATGTTTGCACAAATTTTACAAATGTTTGCACAAATTAGATAAATCATTATGATTACAATGGTTTACTGTCTATTTCCTGGTATTGGGAAGGTGGTTTTTTAAAGTATTGGCGAAAACTTCGACTAAAATAGGCCAAGCTTTCAAAACCACAAGCATAAGCAATTTCACTAATCGTGCCCTGTTCACGTTGCAGCATCGCCAAACCAACTTTTAACCGGGTATGGCGTAATAATTGAACAGGCGTACAATCGAACTGCTTTTTCACTTTTCGATTCAAAGTCGCCTGATGAATGTGCAAATATTCACACAGTTTACCTACATCAAAATCAGAATGATGCAAATGCTGGTGAATAACCTTGAGTAACTCACTAGCAAAGTCTTCGCTAGCTTTTCCTTGAGTTACGGGCGGGTGAAGTGGTTGTGGTGACGCATTACTATCGGATGCCTTAAGAATTGGCTTTGTCACTTGCAGTTCAAAAACTTCGGGGTACTGCTGTCTAAACTGCTCAAACATCGCACTTGCTTGTCGTCGTTTTTGGGCAATCTGCGCAGCAATTCGCGCCACCAACTCAGTGGCACTGAAAGGTTTACTTAAATAATCATCAGCGCCACTTTGCAACCCCTGAACAATATCATCAGTCCCGGTTTTCGCTGTTAATAAAATTAACGGAATATGTGCCGTTTCTGTCGATTGTTTAAGCTTTTGGGCCAGCTTTAAACCATCCATTACGGGCATCATGACATCAGAAACAATAATGTCAGGATGAGCTGTCGCAATCAATTCACAGGCAACTTGACCATTTTCAGCCTCAATAATTTGATAACTATTTTCGAGTACGCTACGTATAAAAGCACGTAACTGAGCATTATCATCAACAACTAATAAAGTTTGTTTTGTGGTCGGTTTAATATCCTGATCAGAGGTTGGTTTTATTGGCGAATTGGGCGACGGTGTCGCTGAGTCAGCAGCTGTTTTTACCTCAGCTTTTAGCTTATCTTTTATCTCTTCATTCGGCTCCTGAGCCGTTTTGGATTTACGCAACAAATCATCGTGTGGTGTACCAATGGACTGTTCGGAGTTGATGATTTCACCAACTGCGTTTTGACCGGTCGCATAATGTTCAATGCCTAACTTAAATGTCAGGGTAAAACAGCAACCTTGCCCGATCTCACTGTCCAATTGAATACTTGCCTGATGCAACTGCAATAACTCTTTCACCAGCGCTAAACCAATCCCTGTACCGGGCTGACGCGAATTTGAAGCACCTGCCCCCTGATAGTAACGCTCAAATACTGCACGCTGATCTTGCTTGGCAATCCCTCGGCCTTCGTCTTTTATCCAAATAATCAATTCATCAACGCCTGCCTTTAATCCCACTTCAATAATGCCATTTACCGGACTAAATTTTACGGCGTTAGATAACAAGTTAAGCATGATTTTTTCGAAATGTTCACTATCAAAATAAAAATGCTGTAAGTGTTCGGTTTGCTGCATGCCTTGCAATTTAAATTGGAGCGACAGTTTTTCTGCTTCAAGTGTAAAGCGCTCAACACAGTATTGAAGATTATTAAGTACTGATACTTGACTGATGTTCAATGGCATTTTGCCAGCTTCAAGTCGGTTGATATCTAAAACTTGTCCGAGCAAAGACTGCATATGCAAATTATTTTTTAAGGCGACCTCAATATAGTTTTTATCTTTCTCATCTTGAATATTGTTATTCGCAATGACGGCTTGTAGAGGCCCAATTGCTAAAGTAAGCGGCGTCCGAAACTCATGAGAAATATTGGTAAAAAATTGATTTTTTGCTTGACCAATATCTTCTAGCTGTTGATTTTTTTGCGCCAGTTCATCTCGTTGTTGCTGTATTAATCGGGTGCGCAGTTCAACTTGCACTTCAAGCTCATTGGCTCGACGCTCCGCCAGGTTGACACGATGGCGAACAAAGCTGCCAACTAACAATAAAAAGCCTAATAAATAAACACCATAAGCCCAATAAGTTTGCCACCAGGGAGCAATAATTCTTATCTGCAAAGTTGTCGGTTTTTCACTCCACTCACCATTAGCATTAGCGGCCTTAACCTGAAAAACATAATTGCCAGCAGGAAGAGAAGTATAAGATGCCTGACGATTCTGAGCATCCGTGTAAATCCAGTCATCGTTATAGCCAAGCAATTGATAGGCATACTGATTAGTCGGTGCAGAAAAATAGTCGAGGCTACTAAATTCTAATGAAAATAACTGGCTTTGCTTGGCATTCAAAACGATTTCTGTTTGGTAATGAATCGGTTGTTTTAACACACTATCGGTTGCAGTACCGATTGATACCGGGATATTATTAATTCGTAACTGGGTAAGCTGTGTTTCAGGCTTACTTAATGAAAACGTTTCAAGTTGTGTTGGATGAAAAACGCTGATGCCATTGACGCCACCGACATAGATATATCCCTTATCATCCACTAATCGTGCATTATTAAAATCATTATCCTGTAATCCGTCATCGCGGGTATATTGTTTGACCTGTTCTGTTTGAGGATTAAATTGCCACAGCCCCTGGTTACTACCAATCCAAAGCTCAGGACTTAAACGATTAGTAACAATAGTAAACAACATGCTTTTATTAAATATTGAACTACTATAAGACTTAATGATTTTTCCTTGTTTGTTCAATTGGTGTAGTCCATGAAAATCAATCGCCCATAATCGCCCCAGGTTGTCTTGCGTTATCGCTACATAAATACGTCCGGTATTGAGTGACTCTTCAGTTATTTCAACACTTTGTTCTACGGTATTTAAATAACCAATATATTCATGACCACTTACCCATAAACGTTGCTGACTGTCGACAAACGAACTAAATTGCTTACGACCATAATGCCGCTTCGATTCTTGCGAAGCCGATTCTTGTGAAGCAAAAGGAATTGGGGTAAATGTTTTTTGTTTACTTTGCCATTTAACTAAATAGTTTTGCTTAGATGAAGGAAAATAAATCGCCCCGTCATCAGATTGCCAAGCATTTCGAAAGGCACCGATAATGCCGTATTCAACCAATGGTTTTTCAGGTTGCAACACAACTGGGATAATTTTGTTAGCAGCCTCATCATAATAATGAATACCTTTATTGGTACCAATCCATAATTGCTGCGGCAGACTTTGATTTAAAACAGCTTGTGTCGAACTATCTTGAGTTTTCTCTTTTTGAACCAGATTATCCAGCGTAACACTAAATATATTATCAGAGTCAATCCCTAACTGACTTTTAGGTTCATGCCGAAATATTGTTTTATTACCTGCATCATCAAGTCGAACAACCCCTGCCCCCGTACCAACCCATAAATTCTTATGTGTATCTTGCGTCAGATTTTGAATAAACTGATGTGGCTTTTCAAAATTAATCAGTTCAAATGGATGTGCCGGGTCAAAGAATAAAACGCCGGAGTTTCGGGTTGCCAGCCAAATACGCATTTGCGAATCTTGAAATATAGCGGAAACATATTTAGCTGATGTTGGCTGATTTGTCGGATTAAAACAGCGCCACCGATTCAATAAAGATTCTGAAAGCGGTTTAATTTGGCATAATCCTTTTTCATCTGCGCTGATCCAAATATCGCCTTTAGCATCAACTTTAACCTGAGCAATTTTAGTGGGTGACTGATTATATTGGTAAATTTCACTGCGTTGAGAATCCAAATCAAAACGAACTAGTCCGTGTATGGTTGCCCCCCATAGCTGATTATTTTTATCAATATCTATCGAGTTAAAATTAATCACGCCAAGCTGACCTTGCTTTATTGGTGTATTGACAAAACGGGCCTGTTGTTTTTGCGGATTATATTGGATGAGTCCTTGTTTTTCAGCGGCAATCCATAAAAGACCTTTGTTATCCTGTTTAATCGCATTAATACTAAAACGACTTGCTTTAGCAACATCGCCGATCAGTTCATCAGCACTCGATCCATAGAGCATTTGAGGCAAATCAACCCGATAGAAACGGTCTTCTTTAGCATCGTAATAGTTTAATCCCTGACTGCTACCTATCCAAAGCGTACCATGAGAGTCCAGCCAGAAACTGCGAATAAAATTATTATCGATACTGTTAAGATCATCGGTTTCAGAAAAATAATGCTGGAAAGTTTGTGACTGCGGATTAAATCGATTCAGCCCTTTATAAGTGCCCACCCATATATTTCCGTCCAAATCTTGTATCATGGCATTGACATTGGCATGGCTTAACGAGCGCTCATCATTGCCTGCTTTATAACTTTTAATTTGGTAGCCATCAAAGCGACTGATGCCACCATAGGTAGCAAACCAGATAAATCCCTTACTGTCTTCAATAATCGAAGTAACAAAAGCATGAGCGAACTCTCGATGGGCCGAAATTGATTTAATCACCGGAATACTATACGCATTAGGCTCTACCGCTCTAACGGTTAACGCAGTAAAGGCAAGCGCAAGCGAAAAGAAAAAGAAACGAATAATATTAAAAATATTAAATGTAATTTTGGGTAGCACCGCCAATTGACAAACAACAAACGGCTTACTAGATAACTGTGCTAAAGTGAACAAACTAAAATAACCAAATTCAAATAATCAAACTAAAGGAATGAATTCTAAAGGAATCAGTGACACTTTACAGTTGAATATCTGACAAAACTGCAATTATCTAATCAGTTTGCTTGAACTTGTTGCTAATTGTTATTAAAAAAAAGAATGAGCGCGTTACTAATTTTAAATGATTACTTATACAGTACTAATATTTCGCCGAAATACCGTCTAAGTATCGTCTAAGTTAAATGCGGTGAATTGATCACCGCCCAACATGACATCAGATTTCAGATTTCAGATTTCAGATTTCAGATTACCAGATTACCAGATTAAATATGATAGCTTCACTCAAAAAATCAAACACTAATCAGGCACCGTAACCAAATGGATCATCTATCGAAAAGGAAGGTTGAGTAAACCATTGTGGACCTGTTTCTGTCATATAAAAATGGTCTTCAAGACGTATACCAAACTCACCGGGTAATACCAACATGGGTTCATTACTGAAACACATTCCAGGTGCCAACGGAGTTTGATCATTTTTTACCAAATAAGGCCATTCGTGAATATCGAGTCCGATACCATGTCCGGTACGATGGGGTAACCCAGGCACCTGATAGTCAGGACCTAACCCTTTAGATGCCAAATAGTCACGAGCAGCCACATCGACTTGACCACATGGAACCCCCAACTGCGCCTTGGCAAATGCAACCGCTTGCGCTTCTTTTTCAATAGCCCACATATCACGCTGGCGCGAGCTGGCTTCTCCAAACACATAAGTACGCGTAATATCCGACTGATAACTTTCTACCAGACATCCGGTATCAATTAAAACCACATCATTTTCCGCGAGTACTTTAGGATTTTTTACACCATGAGGAAACGAAGTATCTTCACCAAACAGAACAATACAAAATGAAGACCCAACTGCGCCTACGCGCTGATGTGCTTGATGAATAAAGGCTTTAACTGCCTGAGTCGAAATACCTGGGCGCAGTATTTTTGCAACCGCTTTATGAACTTCAAGCGTCATATTTTTTGCCGTCTGCATTAATGCCAATTCAGTTGCTGACTTTTGCATACGGCAGCCAGCGGTAACCGGTTTAGCATTAACAAACTGATATTGATGATCGAGCTGATTTAGTCCGTCGACGAGAAAATAAGCTGTGGACTCATCGATTCCGATGGTACCTTGTGAAATTCCCATTTGCTTAAGTAATTTGAGCAATAAGACATAAGGAGACTCATCTTCATGCCAACCGCTCACCTCGCCCTCAATCTGCATAAATCCTTTTAAGGTATTGATTTCAAAGTAAGGAGCAATATAGTGAATGTCACCTTCAGCCGGTAATATTGCACCAACCATGCGTTCGCTAGGATACCAGCGGGTTCCGGTAAAATAATAGAGATTGGTCCCCGCATTCAAATAAACCGCTTCAACACCAGTATCTTGCATAATGGCTTGCGCTTTACTAATTCTTTGCTGATATTCAGCAATTTGTATCGGGACAACCTGTGCAGTCATATTGTGTAACTGTTCCAGCGCCCCCTGAGTCTCAAAACCCCCAATACCGATTGTCATAATTTGCCTCTAAATTAAATCAATGATTTCAGATATGAGCTACTCTAACACATCTAATAACATTGTATACAATAAAAGAAAACTCATATTTGCTCATATTTATTACAATTTAGATGATTATTTGATATTGGGGGAGAATTTATCAAGACGCCCTAATTTATCTGTGATTCATAATTTTTACTAAAAAATTTTAAAAATAGTCATTTGAGACTGTCGCAAAACAAGACGTCGATATTCACTTAGGCTACTAATACCTGCAACAGCGGTTAATTGCAGCAACCTGTTTTTGTATAAAATGGTGGAACAAACACAAATATGCGAAGCGGAAATTTCTCCACTAGCAAAAGTTGAAATTGGGGCGAGTAAAACTAAATACAAAAAAACTTTAAATCTCATGAATTCTCACTAGGGCTACTAACAGCTTATTGACACAGTAAACATCGTAAATCTTCAAGCAAGTTTTTACTGTTCTCAAATGATTTTAATTTGAGCATTTTACAACGAAGAAGGTGATTTTCAAGATGCAATTACTCCGCTTTACTGAATATCAATACAAGCGTCATTTGTGTTTATTCATTAAATCAGCAACTTAACAATTGCAAGAACGATAAAGGACACCCCATACTCAAAACCTGAAACGACGTGGAACTGAGCAACTGTTAGTAGTCCCGTCTTAATGCGTTTATTATATTGCACTTACCAAAGATTATGACTATCTCCGTACCTGATAGCACAACCTGTTATATAAGATGCTATAAATAAGCCAGCAACCGCAAATTTATTTTCAAAATAAAACAAAGCTATTAACCCAAAGATAAGTATGGAAAATTCAGCTAACAACTGGTTTCGTCTTGATGTAATTCCGAAAAACAAAAACCTAAACCACAAAGGTTGCATTGCCCAGTTTTCCGATTTTTTATCAATCATTGTTATTTCCTCCGTAAGTCTATTGATATCTATCTCAAATACAGAGGCGAGAGATTTTAGGGTTTCTAAACTGACACTTTGACCACTTTCAACACGCTGGATGGTTCTTATGCTAAGTCCACTCAACATTGCCAGCTGTTCTTGTGACCATTTTTTTTCAGCTCTTAATTTTTTAACTACCATAATTAATCCTCGTTACTCAGAATGATAATAATGTCAAAAAACTAGGTTGGCGGTTACGAAATGAACCTGACAGTATACCGACAGTGCTGATTTAGGCAATATAGACATAATGACTCCCAGGGAGTCTCAATTAAATACAGTGCGAGCCCCCTATCGTGGGTTAGCTTTTCAGCCAGTTCCATAATATATGAGTCGCTAAACACCATATAAACGGAGGCTAGCATGAACAACGATACCATAATTTTCATTGGCATAGATACTCATAAAGAGTTCACTGAAATTGCGTATTCAGGTTACTCAAGAAAGTTATCTGTCGAACATTTCGGTCGAGCAAGACGATTACTCACCGAGGGGGCGCATTGTTATCGCTACCCAGCCAATATCTCTCATGACCTACAAATCCGACAAGAAGGCTTGAGCAAAACCATTATCGATATTGCCTGGAAAGCACAGCTTCGATTGTGTAAACGTTATCAACGACTGATGAAACGAGGCAAGCACTACAACGTAGTCATTACTGCCATTGCTCGAGAAATGATTGCGTACATCTGGGCCATTACACGAGAAGTTGTTATCTCTCCGGTTAATCCCAAAGATAGGCTCTCTCGTGTACCAGCATGAGAACCGTCGAAAGTTACTGGCTTTAATCTGTGATTGAATTCATCCAACTTTTAGATAGCGGCACTTTGAAAAAATATGGTGGGGATTTGTACGTTTTAATTGACAAAGGGAGTCATACCAACGCCAAGCTAAGCGGAGCGTTTTTAGCGTCCGCTTGAGCTTTTTGTTAAGCGCTACGCTTTGTATAACTTAATTTCAATAAATACAGCCTCACCAACAATTGTTACCTGAATATAAAATTCATCAAATTCGTTAGTTGTAACTCGCCGTTTTATTGGCGATTCTGATAGACTAAGTGATTTTTTCCCTATAGTGTCAGATAGTAATTTAAACTCTGTCTCACTTAGCGCTATTTTCCCTAGGTGCAATACCTGATCATCAAGCTCGCTCGGGATTGACTGCATTTGAGGCCCGACCACCATTACCGCTTGCTTTCCATAATGGTTACATGACCAGTGCTTTACAGAAAATAAATTACCATTAGAAAGAACTCCTTTTATTTCATTGCTTTTTTTAAACCATTGATAAACACCTATGGCATTACTCTTAGCGTATTGTTTTTCAGAAACAGTATCTTCACTAAAAATACACTTTTCGGTTGCACAAGCTGAACTGGAAATCACGAAGCCGAATATGACGATGCACCAAAATGTACGCACTTTT
>NZ_JBFDAH010000016.1:0-108900 GCF_040719265.1 Aliikangiella maris
ACTAAACCTGTTACTTTGATTCATTTTCATACGGGAAAAAAGCTTTTTTATATATACATATACCTAACTTCAAAAAATATTATTTTAAGCTGAGGATGTCCTTTCCTAGTTTCTTTCCTAGTTGCTCTTTCCTAGTTGCTTTCCTAGTTGATCTCTCCGGTTAATCCCAAAGATAGGCTCTCTCGTGTACCAGCATGATTAAAAGTTTTGGATTCAATTGCAGATTAAACCACGGTAGGTGGTGTAATCTCCGACGGCGTTAGGATGGCTGATGATGAAAATTAATTAGACCCACGAGCATAGACTGAAGACAAGCACCACGACGAAATAAGTAAGGTAGGTTAATCGCTTGGCGATAAAATCCACGGATACCAGCATGAGAACCGTCGAAAGTTACTGGCTTTAATCTGTGATTGAATTCATCCAACATTTAGATAGTGGCACTTTGAAAAAATAGGGTGGGGATTTGTACGTTTTAATTGACAAAGGGAGTCATACCAACGCCTAGCTCACCAGAAAAATATGAGCGCAGCGAGTATTTTGTCCGGTGAAGCTACTTGTTAGAATTTTTTTCATTTTCTATTTCAGTTCTTTGGTTTACCAGTTGAACCATTAAGCAAGAGCAGCAATCCAAGAAAAATTTCGGCATACCAACGTCATGTCCACTTTTCTCTCTTAGAGCATCAAGTATCAATAACATACAAGCGCCATAGGTTCCTTTTTCTAATATTGTCATATCTTCAGAACTTTCAAACTCGCAATCCTCAATTAGCTTCATCTTGAGAGGTAATTGAGCTGAATATGCATAATCACTCAGGTGAGGCTCTTTTCCATTCATCAGTCCAAGTCTTGTTAGGAATTCTAGGCAAAAAAGTCTAAATTGAGGAAGATCTTCCCAAGAAGTATCCTCGAAATCATTTGGTTGTGTAATTTTCACAATTCTTTCGTAATGGCGAATTCTTGCTTGCCACATAAGTTGAGATATTGCGTCATCATCTAGAACTTGTGAGCAATTAAGCGCAACATCCCTTGATCGATCTAATGGCAAATCCCAATAAGTTACTTCATCTTCAGGTATACAATACTTATAAATCCCATCTTTCTTATTGAATCTGACCAAGATAGTGAAATCACTTCCCAGCACCCAATTTCTAACGGTGAGTACATCCTCGTAAATAGTCCAGTCAGATTTATAGAGATCATCCTTTTCGGATGTTTTGGCTTGTACGTAAATTTTAAATGGCTCAATTACCCCATCATCTTCACCAAAGATAAAAAAGTCCTCACCATAATCCGGGTCGATGCTGCTGGTGGCAAAGCCGAGATCTTCAATCTTAGATCTTAAGGCGAGTTCGCCACTGCTTCCTATCTTGTGCTGAGTTGTTCTAAAAGCCATTACTTTCTCAATTCTAACGCCAAGTTGAGGCGCGCGTTTTTATCGCGTCGATTTCAACCGACTGGTTACACATTTTCTAATCGCTTGTATTGATATATTTATCTAAGAACTCGTACATTCTCGGTCGAAGCTCCCTGTCATTGCCATTCTTATATTGAGGGTAGTAGGGTGTGGTATTTAAATCGATTTGAGTTTTTCGTGCGCGAGTCATGATGAATATCCGTATCTAATTGAATCCCAAACACTAATCTATCGAAATAGTGATTGTTTGCCTAGTCATTTGTTATTTGTCTTATTATATTTGTCTATCTCATTATATTTTATATATGATAGTTTCCTGATTAAGAATATCAAAATTATGTATTATATTTCTGAAATATTTTTATTAAAATCTCACTAACTTAGTTATTAGTATATAACCATTGTAGTTATTAAATATCAACTTATGGTTTTTAATATTCTATAACAACTTGTTCACAGAAATAATATTTTTTCTTTCTTAAAAATAACACAACCTGAAATTTCTAACTTTGACTCAATCAGTTGAAAATCAATATCTGATAACACTAGTATTATATTGCCATAAGCTCTATCACGGATAACACTATTCTTTTTATCTATTAATTTACCATATAGTTCAAGTTTGATCTAAATAGTTTTTAAGTGGTAACAGATGCTATTAATTACTGAATTATCTGATACTGCCATAGCTTTACTTACCCTCTATATCACACCAGCACTTCCGACATACCACCGCATTACATTCTTTTGACAATACAATAAACTGGGGTAATTCAAAAATTTGCTTTAGCTCTTCTAAATCGATAGTGAAGTTAATTTTTAATGTGAGGGCACAACCTCTGTCAGAAATTAATTTTTGATTTTTATCAAAGTCAGGTAAATCTTTCGTTAAATAATCTAGTATGGGAGTAAGGTGACTACATACTCTATATTCAAGATTAGTGTCGAAAAATTCAGAACCTATAATTTTAATTTTGTTACTATTCACCATGCCTAAACTCTAAACAAAAATCTGGACTACAAATCTGAACACCCCATACTTAAAAACTCATCCTCTCAAACTCTTACTAGACAAACAAGCCTCACTTCGGTAAGTTAGCTCCCAGGATAAAATATAAATAATAAGAGTATTAACCATGAGTCACACTTGTAAAACACAAATTGGCTTAGAACAAATACTCTAATACTACGGTATCACTCGCTGTGTTCAATGCACCTTTTTTTGTGGTGAAGATAAATTCTCCGCTAAAAATCATGTGCAATGATGTGAACTTTCTCCAATAAAATGGAGATATTTCTAAAAGCTTAACAAAAACATTATTCAATTAGAGTCTTTAAGGTTAGTGCATTTTTTTCGAATTGAATACCTTTCCATCCTGATTGCATGAAGTTACGTATATTTTGGTGATCAGTGGCTTCCGGATTGTTTAATACATCTTCACGATAATAATGACCAAAACATGCAAGCGTTTGTTTTTCATTTAAGTTATTGAGAGAAGCAAAGGCAAATATTTTACAGGAACCTTCATTAGTTCCAGCAATATTCTCCAAACCATTATTAATAAATGTGCTTGGTTCGTATAAATAGTACTCATCAATACATTGAATGACTTCGCTAAACTCGATTATTTTTGGTTGAACAATAATTTTTTCAATTAATTTTTGGGGTTTCATGATAACTCTAGTATCTTTATTTTTTAAGCAATTGACTAAGAATAACTAGTTTTTCTATTCAAATCTATTATTTATTAACAATTTGGAAGTGTTTTCAAACTTTAGTTTAATTTAAATCGACTTTATTATTGCCCTGTAATTTTTTGTCGAAGGTAAGTTGCAAAACGAGGTATATTTTTCTTGGTTTTTCCTCGATAGCGGTAGGTAATTACACTATTAATTGGTGGTGGATTATACCTTTCATGCAAGCTAAAACCACTACCAATTTTAAATTTAACCCCCTCTTGATTAATAACTTCTATTGCGCCTAAGAGATTTTTATATTTACCCTTACCAGAAATATGCCTAATGACCGTAGCTTCTGCATCATTAAAGGGTTTCAATTTTTGCAGATCATTACTGCGCGATGCTTGATAAATAGAATCTTTTTTATGAAGCATCAACCCTTCACCACCCTTTGCCACTACAGTACTAAGCCGATCATCTAGTTCACTTTTAGTTTGAATTGAAAATTGCTTAACCAGTGACAAGTAAGGACTATGATGATTTTTTACTAAACTCTTAAGGTTAATGTAACGCTGTTCAAAAGGTAGTAAGCTTTGTGGCAAATCAAATACTTGATATGTGACTTTTTTCCAGCGCAGTTCATCAACTATCTTTTGGCGTACAAGCCCTGATATTGCATCAAACTGCCCTCGCCCCAACCATAACTCACCATCCATTGCTTGCCTCGGAAATCTTTCGGTAAACCAAGGTGGACAATTAATTAAATGGCCACCACGAGTAATAAAATTCGTACCATTCCAAAAAGCACGTACACCATCAAGTTTTTCACTTACAAAAAATTGATCAAGTTGGGTTGTTGCTTGATAGCTTTTGGCAAGTAGTAAAGGAGGAATACTATTTTGTTCTATCGGTAAATTAGCATGAAGGTTAGTCCAGCCTACTGGTAATAAATAGCAAGTAATTCCAAAAGTTAAGGTTAATTTTGACATATTGATACTCTATGTTCTTCCGTGAAAAAAGAGAGTTTACAAGCTTAACGGATCATTCTCTATTAGAAATAGCCGCTTTATCCTGTCAGAAATAGCTGAAAAATCCTAATTCAATGAAACTAACCATTTCTGCTTCGTATATTCTATATTGTTTGATTTTTAAAATTTTATAAGAAGTAGATACCTCCGTTTTTACCATTCGCCCTATTTATTTCTTGGAAGCAAAAAGTAGTAACTTAGGTTTAAAAAGCAATAGTAGTTTAACAAGAAATTAAAGCATAAAAACCTGTTGTGACAACACATCAATGCATTCATTAGAAGCCTTAAGCAAATAACTTTTAAGTAGTGCTGCATGATTAGTTAATAATTCGTCTTTAGTCGGAGGATTTTCATCATCCCCTTGTACTGAACTACACATAGTTTCCAATATCATCTTTTGCGAGGCGGTACTAATCACGCGCATTCTTGCACTATATGTCACCCTATAATACGACCAAATTGAAAATTATGGTAGTAGTTCTTTTGTTTGATATGGAGCATTAAATTATGCTGGTTTTATTTGCTATTCTATTAAAAGTAAACTATAAAAATTCTGTACCAATACTAGTTTCATATTAATTCTAGAATATCTTTTAGCTAAAGCTTCCAGTTTTTCAGGCTCGGTCATTAACACCTCTGCATAAGTGTTAAAATCATTTTCCAAATTAGTTTTTCCATACTCAGATAAAAATCCATTTTCATAATTTTGTGTAGAATAATGATTAACATCACCTTTTGCTACCTGAGCTAATACTTCCTTATCAGACTCCAAGTATTTAAAGTTTTCTGGGTTTGCATTTTTCCAAGTACTTTTATCAAAAGCCAAATAATGGAAAAATAGTGAACTTAATTCATGATGAAATAGTTCCGCAATGTATTTATCGCTATATCCTTGCTCAACAGAACCGACCGTCAAATAAAGCGAATCACCAATAGCAGTTCCACCGTATTCCACTTGATAAAAACTTAATTTGTCAGCTAAATAAATGTTTTTAAGCACTTGCTTGATTGGCTTTGTCGCATATAGATTAATTTCTTTCTCAATCAAGTCAATTGCTCGGCAAAGATTGACAGGATTAATCGGCACAATCTTTCCTTTAGCATTGCTATTCAAATAAATTTTTGGCAACACATTATTGCTAAACTGACTATGAATATTTATCTCATACCTTTTAGAAATTTCATCGATAATCGGCAGAGTATCTTCAACTGAAGAGCATAAGACTGACTCTGAAGGCTTTTTTAAATTGGTCTGCAATAAGGCACTGCCAAGTAGCAGTAGCCCTAACGCAATAATACTTTTAGAGTTGTTCAGGAGTGAGACCATGACTTTCCACGTGAATAGGCGTTCCACCATTAACGGGCTTAAATAACATAACACCACCCGCAAACATTGCCGCTGCTGCCGCAAAACTGGGCACATCATCAGCAACACCAACGCCTAAAGTTACCACATCTTCTGCGATTGTTGCCACAATTAATAAGCCAGCACCAGCAATGAGCAAACTTCCCCAAAGATAATCACAACCATCTCTCTGTGGAACAGGTTTAGCAGAAGGAGCAGGTACCGGAACAGGCTGTGGTTTAGCCGTTGGGGGTCTGGGGGTAATCTCAATTGCAAATGCTAGATTCCCTGTTACATAGTGAAAATCACCAAGTTTACCTTTTATTTCAGGTGCCTCAATATTACCTTTTAATACGGGCAAACCGGTTTTGGACGAAACGCCGGCGGCCACAGTAGTTTTAGGTGAATAAGGTACATTTGAATGGGTTGTAATGCCCATTTCAAGAGTTATTTCGTTAGTTTTCGCGTTATACCCTGACTGTGAATTCGTTACAAGTTTACCAAGAGCTACATCAGCTTCTCTTTTAGCTGTGATCTCAAATCCTGTTTTTGTTAAGGTAGCAAAATCGACTGGCTTTGCTGATTGCAATGTGATTGCACCTTTAAGTTTAATGGTGGCAATATGAGTCGGTGAGGTGATAGTAATTGACGGCAATTTATTTAACTCATATTCAAACGGTACATTGCGCGCTTTATTTTTGGCTACTTTCTTCCCGCCGGATACAGGCCGAGGTTTTGCACTCGGAGTAGGCTTAACAACTCGGTTATTACCACCAATATTGGTGCGTTGTTGAGGGAAGAAAAAAGTATTTTAATTGATACCTTTCATTTTTCATTTGATGAGCAAGAGCTGGGGTGGTATTCACTTGTATAAGATAAGTAAAACTGTTGAAACATATTGATACGGTTCAGTTGCATTTCTTAGTTATTCTGCTTATATACAAGGAGGCAAACAATTTGCGCTTTATTTTAAAAATACTGCTTTAAAGAAAATAAATCACTTCCTGAGTATATTTGTAAAACTTAGCGCTATTTTAATGGTCAAAATATATCAATGTAATAAATTCTGTGTAACTACCCAGTGTCAAAAATAATCGAGTTATTACCTATAATTATGCTTTCGGTTTTTGAACCACAGCTTGATTAGGCTGTTTACTTTTCGGTTTAGGTTTTCTTTTTGCAATGTTGTTTTTTCTCTTTTGTGGAGAAGGCTTTTTATTATTTTTCGATTCTAGTTCTTTAATCTTTGCTTTAGCAATTTTTTTCTTATGCGGTTTTTTTTTCTTTTGAACTGCTTTTAAATGGGTTTCTGGGACCGCATTTGTCGGTTCGAAGCCATCAACAACGATTCGCTTTAACTTTTCTCCAATCAGGTTTTCTATAGATTGTAAACTATCTACTTCATCAGCGCTGACCAAAGATATCGCTTGGCCTACTGCACCTGCTCGTCCAGTTCTTCCAATCCGGTGAACATAATCCTCGGCAACATTGGGTAAATCCAAATTGACTACTTGGGGTAATTGTTCAATATCCAGTCCTCGAGCGGCAATATCTGTAGCAACCAGCGCTTGAATCTTTCCGGCTTTAAATTCGGCTAATACTCGAGTTCTTGCTCCTTGACTTTTATTCCCGTGAATAACATCAGCATTAACGCCACTTTTTTGTAAATCATAACCAACTTTATTGGCTCCTCTTTTAGTGCGGGTAAATATTAGCACTTGTTGCCAACGGTTATGACCAATTAAGTAGCTCAGTAAAGCTGACTTACCTTTTTTATCAACAGGGTGTACCCATTGTTTAACGGATTTTGCGGTAGTGTTGGCCGGTGATACTGCTACTGAGATAGGGTTATTTAAGAGTTTATTGCAAAGCGCTTTAATTTCTTCAGAAAATGTTGCTGAAAATAATAAATTTTGTCGTTCTTTAGGAAGTTTATTAAGAATCCTTTTTATGTCTGGAAGAAATCCCATATCCAGCATGCGGTCAGCTTCATCCAATACCAGAAATTTTAAGTTATCAAAACGTACTGCATTATTCTGCATAAGGTCTAACAAGCGACCAGGTGTGGCAACTAAAATATCAACACCTTTTCTCAGTCGTATCAGTTGAGGGTTTATTTTTACACCACCGAAAACAGCAAAATGAGTTAATGGTAGGTGGCTACTGTAAACCCTAACACTTTCATTCACTTGTGCTGCTAACTCTCGTGTCGGAGTCAAAATTAAAGCGCTTACCTGATTAGATTCAGCTTTTTTGCCATCTGCCAATAGTTGCAAAAGTGGCAAGGTAAACCCTGCCGTTTTACCCGTACCTGTTTGTGCCGCCGCCATAACATCTTTACCTGCTAAAATAAGCGGAATCACCTTGTTTTGAATAGGTGAAGGCGTGCGATAGCCCGATTCTTCTATCGATTTTAATATTGGTGGAATGAGCTTGAGTTCGTTAAATGACATCTATTTGAATAACTGCGTGACTTAAATTGGTGTATATTTTAGCGGCTTTTGTAAGGAATGACTCTTATTTTATCAATATAGAAAGAATAATAGACCAAATATCTTTTAATTGCTTTTCAGACACCAATAATAAAGCGCCCAAAGAGGCGAATACAGGTTAATGTTACTTTGACTGCTACATTGCCAATCAGTAGACATTACGGGGTCTTAACGTATTTAAATAATAGGCGGCTGCACTTGTTTATCACTAGGATATCTGAAAACGGCTGGTTTAAAAACTGTTACATAAATTTCAATTTTAATAGCTAGCGTGTTGCTGATTGCCAGTCGTATCAGTAGAATAACAAGTTAGGTTACTTATTCATCGAGGCCATTCACAAGTGCGCATTCTTTCTTCTCTCGATTATATTATTATGCCTTGGAAAAACGGAGGTGGAGAAACCTGTCAACTTGCCGTGTCGGACCAATGTAATGTTGACGACCAGTTACCTTAATGGCGATTATCTATTGCTACTGTGACTCAAGATGGGCCTTTTTCGTTATTTGAACATTATCAACGTTGCATTATGCTACTTGAGGGTACTGGAATGCGATTACGGTTTAATCAGCAGGAATGGATTACTGTAAATACACCGCTACAGAGACAACTTTTTTCTGGCCAATGGCAGACAGACTGCAAATTGGTTAATGGAACAATTAGAGACTTTAATTTAATGGTCGATCAACGAGTTGCCGACTTTAAGGTTGATGTATTTACTCTTAATAATCAAAACTTATCATGGCCAGAGTTTTTTACTAGCGAAGATCACTTACAATACATCGACTTGGCTTATGTTATATCTGGTGAGTGTGAACTCGAATATAAAACACCAACTGGTGAAAGCAAAATGAAAAAGCTTTCTGCTGAACACACGTTAGTTAATAAAATTTTTCAACTGAAGTCGGTTCAGAGCTTTGATAGTAATACAAAAATATTTATTGCTCGAATTTTAATTAAATAAATGAATTACTCAACCATTTGGTCTTGGCGATGCTCATCGTTGTTATCAAAAAAATTATCTTCGTTACACAAAAAATTACGTTTAATAGTGCAGGCAATGTCGTTAAATAGGTTAAATTGAGAATATTTCTACTCAGTTTCCTATTCAGTTTGCAATAAAATATGAATGACTTAGTTAAACAATCTAACAGTCTTAAATAGGGAGTAGTTATGAAACATACTGGTATCTTAGTTATTTTAGTGTTGTCTATATTTTTGATAAGTAATAATAGTTATTGTAAAGGGGAACTGTCCGCTTCTAAAGGTCCCTACCTTGGTCAAATGTTACCTGGTTCTATCCCCGAAATTTTTGCCCCCAATATTGTGAATACAAAAGCTAATCGTGAGGTTGAGGGTATGTTTGGGGCAGATATGAATACCTTTTATTTTATCCGAAGACCTCTTGGTAAAAAATCTAAAGAAAATGCCCTGACTGTATTTCAATATAAAGATAAGCAATGGCAAGAATCGATTGTTAAGCGAGATGTTAGTGAACCATCTGTTTCTCCTGATGGAAAAACTATCTATTTTAAAAATAAATATATAGAATTTACCGAAACAGGCTGGTCTGACTTAAAAAGCTTGGGTGTACCTTTTAACGATATTGATATTATGCGGCTTTCAGCCTCTACTAATGGTACTTTATATTTTGATACTTTTACCAAGAAACTAGATATCCCATTACGGTACTCTCGATTAATCGATGGTAAATACGAACAACCTAAGTCACTTGGCTCGCAGTTTGCTATTGGACATTATAATGCTCATCCCTTTATTGCACCCGATGAATCTTATATTATTTGGGATAGTCGAAGAGAAGGCGGTTATGGATCATCAGATCTCTATATTAGTTTTCGTCAGGCTGATGGTTCATGGGGACCAGCTTTCAATATGGGTGATAAGATAAATACGGCTAGTGCAGAAAATTATCCGAGTGTATCGCCCGATGGAAAAGTTCTCTTTTTTGATCGACGAGGGAAAACACCTAATGGTGAAGCGACTGTTGATATTTACTGGGTAAATACACAGGTGATAAAGAAACTTAAGTCAAAATAATAGCAGACTTATTTTCACGTAGTTAACTGGGGCATATGGCTAATGTCATCATGCATTTGAAATTTAGCCGAGAAAAGCAACAAAAAAATTGTAATCTACTCTAGCCCCAATCTTTTTATTCACCTATTTTAAACTCAAGTGTATAGACCATGTCGGTTTGCTTAACCGGATGACCATTTTTTACAGCCGGCTTAAAAGTCCATCTGCTTATTGCATAAGTCGCCGCAGCATCGAACATACCTTCTGGTACCGATTCAACAATTCTAAGATTCTCAACAGCACCAGCTGGTGATACATCAAATAAAAATCGAACGTAACCACTAATACTGTTGATAGCTGCTTGCATTGGAAAACGAGGTTCTACAACTTTTAATGGAATGGCCTCTTTTGAAATCAGTCGTTTGCTTTTAGTTAAATCAGTATGTGGCGTTGCACATGATGATAATATTACTACAAATATAATAATTAAAAGCTTCATCTTGTTCCTTACTATTAATAGCGTTAACATAGAAAAAATGCTTTTTCTAAGCTTTTTTTACAAAAGCTGCTGTGAGCATCATTTCACCTGCACCATCTAATTTGCAGTCGAGCTGGTGATCTTTGCCATCAACGATTCGCTTGATTAATGCTTTTGTGCCAATTTTTAAAACAAGTGAACTGCCTTTCACTTTTAAGTCTTTTATCAGGGTTACTCGGTCGCCCTCTGACAGTAAAGTGCCATTTGCATCTTTTACATTAATGGCTTCTTCTTGGGCAATCTCATCGGGATTCCACTCAAAAGCACATTCGGGACAAACCAGGTTAGACTGGTCTTGATACACATATTCAGACTGGCATTTGGGGCAAGGAGGTAATGACATAAGCACTCTATTTTGCAATTTGTAATGTGGCGTATAATAAAGCACTCGAGCTTAATTTGCGAGAATTGTGGTATTTTTTAGTCTTTTACCGATATTTGCGAATGATTTATATTGTGTTCGATACCAGAAGATTTGAAAGTAATTTAGGTATTTGCCGCTTTGGTGGGCAAAATATTATTTCAAGTATATGATGAAGCATTCCCCTAAAATCTTTCGAATAATTAAATTGATTAAATTAGCTAATCTTTGTATTCGACTTTTGTATCACATGCATCTGCAATACTCGCAGCAATCTCCTTAATATACGAACTATCACTACTCTCAGCGATAAAAAATTTTTTCATACCAGAGTAAATAATAGTTAACATGTAACTATCACTATCTTCACTGTTATATATTCGTCGAATCTGTATATTTTCTACTTGATGATAATGGCAGACTTCCTTTCCATTGTGGTAAATTTTTTTTCTTGTAGAGTTGAATGTATATTCGTTGCCAGAAATTATTGTATTAACGTTTAACAATATTCGTTTTGCAAAAAATAGTGGAGCTATGAAAAAAACAATTAGCATCTTTTGCTCACTGACTTTAGTGATGATATCTTGCTTAATTGTATTAAAAGAAGAAAAATCGTCAATTAATGCGGTGTACCAAAAACCAAAAAAAGTAGTATAAAAGCATAGCTCTAAAACTGCCTTTATCTTTGAACGAGTAAGTATCAATTCTAATCGGTTTCTTTTTTTTATACTAATATGGTTAAACATAAATTTACGTATTTTTCTGTTCGAACATAACATTAGGCCCAAAGTGGAGCTATAAACCTAAAGTGGAGCTATAAACCTAAAGTGGAGCTATAAAGAAGTAGAATCTTTGTCCATCCTGCATTATGGCTAAATGTAAAAAAATCATTGCTAGCAAGACAATGTTATTGTCTTATTTGATTTTTGTCACTTTTAATTCTAAAGTCGATTGTGATTAAATGCTAACTACTTTAGTGTATTCAAACATAATATGTTATAAAAAAATGTGTCAGTAAAGAAAACGTCTCAATTTAATTTTCTCTAGGAAAATACAAGTAAGTTACCTCACAAGTCCCATTTTGATTACCATTGTAACCAACTCGAATTGCCTTATCGGCCATCTTAGCTGCCAACAACATACTGACCCATTGATTGCCGTAATCAGTGTTGGTTAAAAAAGTGAAATCCCAGCCATTTGTTGGATTGCATCCTGGTTTATTATCGCTATTACCTTGCTTTAGATTTAGTTGCGCAGTATGTTGGTTGTTAACATAAAATTCTTGAACATTTCCTAAAAACTCGGCTGCATTAACCGTATTGATACTCACATATGCGATTAGAATATAGAAGCACTTCTTAAACATATTTTTTCCTAATTAATATAGTGTTTTTTTAATATGAGAAAGTATTTTAGCTGAATTAATGTATTAATGCTTCTTATTATTCACTACTATTTTTTCATATATCTTTGCTTTGATAATATACTTGTTCGAGCTTTTTGAGTTCATAAGAGATCGGATCTGTCGTTGCTAAGCATTCAAATATTTCAACTGGGTTTACTAAACCTATGAAGTTTTCTTTTCTATAGAACTCTAAAATTTTAATAAAATACTGGATTGATAATACATATTTACCGAGTCTACCTTTAAATAATCTGTTAGAGCTTTTGAGTACTCTTTTTTATCGTGAAAACAATGAGCAGAATATAAGCGAACAATATAATAATTACTGTCTTGTTCTAAGGCATCAAGAAAACAGCCATGGACTTTTTCTAATTCATGATTATTTTTTGATGTCTTGTAGTAAACTAAGCCTAAAATATGTAAATCTTCAATTAGAGATTTTATCTCATATTCTAATAATGATTTTTGTTTGTTTTTCGCGATTTCAAAATGGTTAAATTTTTTGTAAAGTAACTGTTTATAGTGGGGTATTGTATTTTTGATAAAAGATTTTGTTAATTTTATAATCAAAGTAAGTCTGTTAAAACAGACTTACTGAAATAATGGGTAAAGTGATTCAATGATTTTAATTTTATGCTCATCACCTTCTTTAAAGCGTAAAATAGAACCGCCCCAAACAATGTCGGGATGATCAACTACTTGATTGATCAAAATATTGATATACGGAAATGTGATTAGTTTTACCGCATCTTTAACTGCCAGCCAACGAACTTCTTCAATAATTTCTGGCTTTTTAACTAACTTTCCATCGCTATTGACCGAGAAAAAATGTCTCAGTGAAAGACTATTGTCATGTTGATTTTTAACAGTAAAAATTTCGCGTAATACCGGTTGAGAAATCGTTAAGCCGTATTCCGCTGCGAGGTGCTGCATACCTTCATTGATAAGTTGCGTATTATCTTGATACCAGCTGGGTGTTATCCAAAAATCGGTATCTTTAATTTTAACCACCATAAGCTCACTTTTACTATTAAAAATTAGCAGTCGATGAAAGGTACTGATTTTTTCTGCACTTTGTGATGGTAGTGGGAATAAAAAAATGCCAATAATCAATATCAATAGCTTGCCATTCATAAAACCTCTTTTTGAGAATGTTAATGTTTAAATTTATTCGAAATTAAATTGAGTTATTCAATTTAAGTTATCTTTATATTGTGCTCATAAAGCGTTGCCAAATTATTTGAAATGCTATTATGGTTTCAATATGTATTGTTAAATAAGCGTTAATGCGACAAAAATTTGCTGATAAAATGAGTATAAATTAAAAATTAAAAGACTAAAAATTAAAAAAAGTTAGAAAATAAGTTGGGCTGAGTAGTTAGGTGCTCATATTTTTGATTGGTAGTTCACTTACCGATCGAATAGTTGGTGGGAACGAATAGTTAAATTTACAATGGTTAAGAATTAGCTTGATTTAATGCTATTTAAGGTGTTTTTTAAATAACAAAATAATTGAGTGGATGAGTAGTTGGAAAATAGAATTGCTTGAAAGTTAAAGCAACTTTCTTGGCGAGATAAAATGAATTATAGGTTTAGTTTTATATTTACTGCTAATGTTTATTTTTTAAAAAACGTAACTAATAAAACTTAATTTTGTGACAATTTCACAGTTAATTTTGTGCATGAGAAAAATAATCAAAGTATGTGATTTTTTAACGCTGAATAATTTTATTTTTAAAATTATCTAATCTATATAAATTTAAAAAAAGACCACTGACACTAAAATTTTAATTGATTGTTCTATCTAGTTAATAAAAATTTAAGGTAATGATTTGGTTAAATAAATTCGTTATTTCCATTTTGAATTTGACAAAACAAGATAGTTTTAATGAACTCGTTCTTTTGTGATTGTGTTATCAGTTTTATTTTTATCATCGTCTATGATTTCTCTCGCATTGAATTGATATGTTGAAACGTATTTATCAAAAATCGAAAACATATTTACGAAATGTTGCTTAAGCATTAAGAGTACTCGCTAAATAAAAAATATTTTTTCTGAAAAAACAACAGGGCAATATTTAGGACGACAGGTGTTCTAAGTATTTTTAAAAACTCAAAACAAAATATACTAATATTGGGAAATTACAATTATGATAAGCAAACGTAAATTTGCACTCAGTACCCTCACCCTCGCTCTGCTAGGTGCAACTCAAGTAAATGCTGCAGAAAGACAGTATTTACAAGCAAAAACTCAACAGCTAACCACTGTTGCTGCCAGTCAATCATTAACAAGCAATAGTCAGGTAAGTCAACTGGTTGGTTTAACTACGAATGAATCATTAGAAGTTGTTAAGGTTTATCAAGAAGCTAATGGTGATAAAACGATTCGTTATCAACAAACTTATAAAAACATTCCTGTTCTTGGTGATCATGTGATTATTACGCAACGCGCTGATAGTTCATTCAAACATGCACATGGCGCTGTCGTTTCTAACATTGCGGCTGATTTAAGCAATGTAACTGCAACAATTTCACAATCACAAGCCATTAAATTAGCTAAGCAAAAAAGCTTTCCATCACACGCTGTGGTCAATAACGTCAATGTCAGTTACGAGAATGAAAATGCTATTTTGGCAATTCAATTAGTTGAAGGTAAAGCTAAACTGGTTTATCAAGTTAGCTATGTACAACATGCCGATGAGCCTTCTCGTCCGATCTCAATTATCGATGCACAAACTGGTGAACTGTTAAGCAGCTACGATAATTTGCAAACTGCTGAAGTTGGTACAGGCCCTGGCGGAAATCAAAAAACGGGTCGTTATGAATATGGTGTTGACTTTGGCAAATTGGACGTTGCGCAAAGTGGAAATACTTGTACCATGAATAATACCAACGTTAAAACTGTTAATTTAAATCATGGTAGTAGTGGTTCGACTGCTTATAGTTTTACTTGCCCAGAAAATACACACAAAGAAATTAACGGTGCTTATTCACCATTAAATGATGCACACTTTTTTGGTGGTGTTGTTTTCAATATGTTTAACGATTGGTTAAACACGGCTCCGCTAACTTTTCAATTAACCATGCGCGTTCATTACAGAAGCAACTATGAGAATGCTTTCTGGGATGGCTCTGCTATGACATTTGGTGATGGATATAATACTTTTTATCCTTTAGTTAGCCTTGATGTTTCTGCACACGAAGTTAGCCACGGATTTACTGAGCAAAATTCTGGTCTGGTTTATCAAAATAAATCGGGTGGTTTAAACGAAGCGTTTTCTGATATGTCAGGTGAAGCCGCTGAGTTTTATAACAAAGGATCGAATGACTGGTTAGTCGGTGCTGATATCTTTAAAGGTAACGGTGCACTTCGTTATATGAATGATCCAACCAAAGATGGTAGATCAATTGGTCATCAATCGGATTACTCTTCAGGAATGGATGTTCACTATAGCTCTGGTGTTTATAACAAAGCCTTCTACCTGTTAGCGACTACGACTGGGTGGGATACCAAAAAAGCTTTCTTGGTTTATGCCAAAGCAAACCAAAAATATTGGACTGCTAATACTGATTGGGATCAAGCTGGTAATGGTGTTTTAGATGCGGCTTGTGATTTAGGTTATGACTTAGATGCGGTTCAGTCTTCACTGCAAGCGGTTGGTGTTAATTCAAGTGCCAGCTCTGAAGGTTGTGGTACACCACCGCCACCGCCATTTGTATTACAAAATGGTGTACCCGAATCTAATTTATCAGCAAATACTGGTGGTGAAATTCGTTACACAATGGATGTTCCTCAAGGTGCAACCAATATCAAATTTGAAACAAGTGGTGGTACAGGTGATGCTGATCTCTATGTTAAGTTTGGTTCTGAGCCTACCGATACCGATTACGATTGTCGTCCTTATAAAAGTGGAAACAGCGAAACTTGTACCGGTACAAGTACGGGCGGTAAATACTATGTACGCTTAAAAGCTTACTCTTCGTTCTCTAATGTTACTTTAGTGGGGAGCTATTCTGAAGACGGAACAGGCACTGATCCAATTGACAGAACTGAAACCGTTTCTGTTGCACGTAACAACTGGCAACGTTTTACTCAAGTATTACCAGCTGGTTATTCAGATTTGACTGTTTCTATTTCAGGTGGAACAGGCGATGCTGATTTATATGTGACTAAAGGTGCACAATCAACTTTAACACAATATGATTGCCGTCCTTACAAAAATGGAAATGTTGAAAACTGTAGTTTCCAAAATCCAGCAGCTGATACTTGGTATATCGATATTTATGGATACAGTGCAGCATCGAACGTTACTTTGAATATTAAAGCAACTCCTGCAGTTGCTAACTAATCATTCACTGAGTAATTTGGACAGAGCCTTACTGGCTCTGTCTTCTCTATTATTCATCTCATAATTATTGATCCCATAATTTCCGTGTAACATCTCAATTAATAAAATTGGCAGCACTTTTCTCTGGCGGTAGAATTGGGCAATGAAGTTAACAGAGGAAATTAAATTGTTATCACACTCAATGTTAGGCACAAATGATATTGACCGTGCCAAAAATTTTTACGAGCAAATTTTTAGTCTGATTCAAGGATCTCAATTATACCGATCTGAACGAATGGTATTTTGGGAGTTTGAACAGAGTGAAGGAAAATTTGCGATTGCCAAACCTTTTGATGATAAACCCGCAACCGCAGGTAATGGAACGATGGTTGCGCTTAAGTTAAAAAGTCCCGAATTGGTTTCACAGGTTTATGCTAAAGCCATAGAAATTGGTGCAACATGTGAAGGTGGGCCTGGAAAACGGGGCGACGGTGAATTTTTTGCGGCCTATTTTCGCGATCTTGATCAAAATAAAATTGCAATTTTTTGCCAGTAATAAATCATACTATTGCCAGTTAATCGCAATCACACTATTTATTACTTAACTCTCAGCCTGTTGGCAAAGTCTCATCATTGCGGTTGGCAGAAGTTTTACTATGGCAAACCGTTATTTTGGATTTTTACTATTTTTGAGATTGAATTTTAATCAATCTCAAATATCTCCTTAAAATTATTATTGAATTATAGTTGATTAATAAAAATACATAATTCAGTTTTTGCATCTATCTCATTGTATTATAAAGAAAAAACATAATTACCATCATTTATTTTTATTAACAACAACAAAAATATAGAAATTTATTGTATACAAAAAAAGGTTATTGTGTACAATGATTGTCCTACTATGAGATAAAAACAAATATTCACTAAGGGGACAAAATGTCAAAACGCTCAAATTTGGGTTTATTCCCGCGTAAAACACTCTCGGCAATCGCTGTTGGCACAGCGCTTATGTTGTCGGTACCTGCTGCGATTGCTGCAGACAATACCAGCGGTACTTTAAAAGGCTCGATTACTTCCGCTTCGAGTACTGATATATCTAATGCAACCATTACGGTTACTCACCAGACGCGTGGTATTTCTAGAACCGTTAAGTCTGATGATAATGGTAACTATAGTCTTAAAGGATTACCGGTTGGTCGCTATACCGTGATCATTAGTAAAGATGGCTATACCTCAATTCAAGAAAAAGACGTGGTTGTTTCATTAGGGCAATCAGCAGTGCTTGAGTTTACTCTACAGTCTAACGATTCCAGTGATGTTGGTTCAGAAAATGTAGTGCAAATTATTGGTTCAGCTGTTCGTTCAATTGATACTTCCAGTTCAACTTCTGGCGTTACATTCAGTGATGCTGAACTTTCTGCGATGCCTGTTTCAATTGGCTTTGAAAGTGTTGCATTATTAGCACCGGGCGTTGTTGCCGACAGTGGTGGGTTTGATGCAAATAGTTTTGGTGGGGGATCAGGCGCCGAAAATGGTTATTTTATTAATGGAATTAATATTTCTCACCTGCGCACTGGAATAGGTTCAATGCCATTGCCGTGGGAAGGTATTGCTGAAACACAAGTGAAAACCGGGGCAATTTCGGCTGAGTTTGGTCGATTCATTGGTGGTGTTGTCAATGCAGTGGCTAAAACTGGTAGCAATGAATTAAAGTTTGGGGCTGAGATTAATTATGATCCGGAATCATTAAGAAGTCAGCACGATACGATTTATCGTAATGATGGTTCGATTCATACTGATCGTGCTTTGCGTAATGATACGCCTCAAGGCGGCGAGGAATTTTTAGATACCAATTTTTGGGCCAGTGGTGCATTAGTTGAAGATAAGTTGTTTTTCTATGCGTTATATAATCCGCGTCAATTAGATAATACTTATACTCGACCTTCATCATATAACGATTTGGAAACCACTGCCGATCGTTGGATGTTAAATGTTGATTATTTTATTAGTGAAGATCACTCGCTAAATTTATTTGCTTTTAGTAATAAAGAAGATTGGCGTCGCGATTCTTATAGTTACGATTCTGCTGCTGATCAAATTGGTGGAAAAATTGCGGATGAAAAAGGTGAGAGTGGTGGTGATGCAATTGCTTTGAATTATCGGGGTTATTTAACCGATGATTTTTCAGTTGCGGTGACTATGGCACAAATTGAACAAACGCAGGTGAATATTCCAAGTACCTTATTTCCATTAGTTGTCGACAGACGTGATGGTTGGACTGAGTATGGTCCTTCAACAACATCAACCATTTATGATGAATTATATGAGCGTGATCAATTACGTGTTGATTTTACTTACGAGTTGGACGATCACGATATTCAGTTTGGTATTGATGTTGAAAATCTTGAAGTTAACTATACCGAGTTTCCCAATGGTGGTGCCGATACCGAAGCCTTTGGTTGGTGGGAAATTTTTACCGCTAATGAAGGTAACCCATTTAATTTAGCGCCCGGCACTGACTATATTGATCGCCGCACCAGAACTAACTCAGGTATCAGTGAAATTAATCAAAAAGCTATTTACATTCAAGATACCTGGCAAGCGACAGAAAACCTAGTGTTAAATCTTGGTCTACGTTATGCCGAATTTGAAAATACGACAACTGAAGGTAAGGCTTACGCAAATTTAACCGGACAAATTGCGCCACGAATTCAGGCTATTTATGACTTAAATGGGGATGGTACAACCAAATTATTTGCCACTTTTGGCCGTTACTATCAGCCAATTCCAGCCAATATGAATATTAAGCAAGCTTCGGGGCAAGTTGATTTACACACTTATTTTGTGGTTGATCAGTATGATTCTGAAGGTCGTCCATTGTTATTAAGTGATGGTACGCCAAGCCGTGGTAATGTGATTGGCACTGATTTAGTTGAGTCAAGTGTTGAGCATTTGAATGTTGCCGATAATGACTTAGAGCCAATGTATTCAGATGAAATTACTTTCGGTTTTGAAATGGAAGTTTTTGGCGAAATGACATTTGGTTCTCGTTATATTTATCGTGATTTAAAACGTTCGATTGAAGATGGGGCTTTATATGCTGCAAGAACGGCCGCTCGTGAGCGTTGGATCGCAGCTGGTGGAACCTGGACAAATAATCCCGCCGCTTGGGTTTTATTAAATCCAGGAAGCGATGTTCGTCTGCAACACGATGTCGATGGTGATGGGCAATTAGATACTATTGTTTATAAAGCAGAAGATATTGCATTACCTCGTTCTGAAAGAACTTATTTGGCTTTAGAAAATACATTAGCGGGTCAGTTAACCGATGACTTGTATTTAAGCGCTTCCTACACCTGGTCGCATAACTATGGTAATACCGAGGGTTTAATTCGCTCTGATAATGGTCAGGCCGATCCAGGCTGGACTATGTCAAATGATTTCCCTGAAGCAACAGATAATGGCTCGGGCGATTTACCTAACGATCGCCGTCATGCACTTAAAGTGAATGGTATTTACAACATTAATGAAGAATTATCTTTAGGGTTTAATGTGTCTGCTGTATCTGGTGGGCCGCGTAATAAGTTTGGGCGTCATCCATTAGATCAAGGTTATTGCGCCGATAATTATTGTATCAGTCAGTTAGATAGCTGGGCCAGTGGTTACTCTAACCTTAACTTCTATGCCGATGGTGAGCCATCACCGCGTGGTAGTGCTGGTAGAGGTGACTGGTTATATAACGTTGATCTATCGCTGGCTTATCAAACCAAAGTTCAAGGTGGCGATTTAACCTTAAAAGCGACCGTTTATAACTTATTTAACTTCGATACGGCAACGAATATCGATGAGTATTACGAAGCGGAAAGTCAGGGATATGAAAGCGATGGTTCTTATCCAAAAAATCCTGACTACTTGTTACCTGAAGGCCGTCAAGAAGCCCGTTATGTTACTTTGTCTGCCAGATATGAGTTTTAACAGTTTCTTCTCATAACTAGTAGTTAGTTGTTTTTGCCCAGTCCCCTGCTGGGCTTTTTTGTTTTATAAGGCTTAAAATAAATTTTTATTTTTAAAATATTCAGGTCGAAGGTTATTAAAATTATTTAAGCGATCAAAAATCATTTTATTAAGATGTTGTCGATTGAATATTTGAGACTTTAACAATCAGTCATTTATAGTATTTTTTTTGTAAAAGATTCCCGCTAGAATTTCTCATGTATTGACACAATGTTGGTGTCACAAAAATAGAATGTTTGTAGTGTACAGCGATTAATTTTCAACTGAATTTATCGGTATTAATTAACTGTATAAAGCAACCTAACTTTTATAAGTAATCAATCCTCTAGTGAATGATTTTTTGATTTTATGGTGATGTAAATTGCTTTAGTGGTTAATTGATAATGATCGTTGAAATGATTGTCATCTATAAGGTTGGCATGTGGCTAATTATTGCATTAGCTATTTGCTTAGTTATAGCGTAACAGTCTATGAGTGATCAGATCCCCAATCGAATCCAATATTGTTCATACATTTTATTTTCTTAATCGAAAATAAAGCGAAAGATGATAATTGTCTCATTTATCATCTTTCTCCTTTTCTCCACATGGATGTGGAGTATTTTTCAATTATTATTTTTGCCTTGGTTAATCGACGCCTAGCATTTCTTTGGCATGAGAGAGCGTTTTTTCTGAAATAACCAGCCCGCCAAGCATTCGACCTATTTCTTCGATGCGTTGTTTTTGATCCAGTTGTAACATTTCGGTTGTGGTTGATTTGGCTTTTTTAGTTTTACTGGCAACCAGATGATGATCACCACAGGCGGCAACTTGCGGTTGATGGGTAACACAAATGACTTGTCGGTTGGTGGCCAGTTCGTTAAGTAAGTGTCCTACGGTTTCAGCAGTACCACCGCCAATACCAACATCGACTTCATCAAATATAATACAAGGAACTAATTGCTGTTCAGCAGTAATCACGGCAATGGCTAAACTGATACGTGATAATTCGCCACCTGATGCGACTTTGTTTAATGGTTGCAAAGGTTGTCCCGGGTTGGCCGAAACTAAAAAATTGATTTGATCAAACCCAATAGCACTGATTTGCTCGGGTTGACGAATAATTTGAATTTCAAACTTACCGCCTTCCATTGCCAGGCCTTGAATTTTTTGTGCAATTAATTTTTGTAATTTATTGGCAACTTTTTCACGATTTTGCGAAAGTTTTTCGGCAAGTTTTCGATATTCGTTCATGGCTTGGGTAAATTCAATCTCAATTTGTCCAAGCTCTTCTTCATCATCTTGAAGTTGATTTAACTCTGTTCGCAACCGACTATAATGTGCAGGTAATTCTTGAATATTGACATGATGTTTACGTGCTAAATCGTGAAATAAGGCTAGTTGATCGTCTAGTTCACTCAGGCGTTCTGGATCACAGTCTAGTTGGTTCGCATAGCTGTTTAGTTCGCTATAGGCATCTTGTAATAGGCTTTCCGCCTGAATAAGCAATTCACTGATGGGTTGGGCCTGATTATCAAGGTGACTGAGCTGGCTTAATTGATCTTGAGCTTTAGCCAATAAAGTCAAGCAGTTAATTTCTTCATCATCTTTTAAACATTGCATACTGGCTTGGGTTAAATGAAGACGATCCTGACTGGTGGCGGCTTGTAAATGTTCTTGCTCTAGTGATGCTAGTATTTGTTCTTCAGGATTGGCCGCGCTTAACTCTTCAACTTGATAGGAAAGTAAGTCAAATTTTGCCTGACGCGCTTCTTTTTCCTGTTCCAGTAGTTTTTTGCGTTTTTGAATATGGGCAATTTTTTGCGCGCTTTCACTTACTGCTCTGAGTAATTGACTGTTATCGGCATAGCGATCTAATAAGTATAATTGTTCCTTGTTATTGAGCAGAGTCTGGTGGGCATGTTGACCATGAATATCGACTAAAAAATGGCCCAGTGACTTTAATTGACTTTGAGTAACACTGCGGCCGTTGATAAAGCAACGGCTTTTGCCATCTTTAACAATAACTCGGCGTAAAATACATTGGTTGTCTTCGGCTAAATCGTGAGCCGATAACCACTGTGCCGCTGCCGATTTTTCATCGAGATCGAAGATGGCGGTAACTTCAGCCTGTTGACTGCCCGGATAGACCATTGATTGTTCTGCCCGCTCACCTAATGTGATACCGAGCGCATCAATAACAATGGACTTACCCGCACCGGTTTCACCGGTAATAACGGTCATGCCGCCAGACCAATCCAGCGCCAATGATTGAATAATTGCAAAATGACGAATTTCTATGCGACTTAACATCTAGGTATATGAGTAGTTAAATAGCTTGTTTGGCTTATTCTATAGCAGTTTTTTACTTTTGAATAGCGTTTGCTGATTTCTATCAGATGACAAAACCTAAAGGTCGCTTTTGGGGCAATCATGCAACAGCAAAAACGGCCATTGAGCTCAGGCTTAAAGCTTTTGCCCCCAGTTAAGTTTGCTGCGCAGCACTTCAAAATAGTCATAATCAAGCGGATGAACCAGTTGAATTTTGATAGGATACTGCTCGATTCTTATGCGATCACCTGGCATTAAGGAAATGATCACTTGACCATCGCAGCTTAGTTGTGGGTGATGCGGATTGGTTTCTGAAACAACAATATCGATAATTCGTTGTCGGTTAACCGCAATTGGTCGGCTGGTTAGCGTATGTGGAAACATGGGAACCAGTACCATAGAGTCGGTTTCTGGTGCCATAATAGGACCGCCCCCAGATAGGGCATAAGCGGTTGAGCCGGTTGGTGTAGATACAATTAAGCCATCGGAGCGCTGGCTATAGACAAATTGATTATCCATGTAGAGTTCAAAAGCGATCATGCGTGCAATTTCACCTGGATAAAGTACTACGTCATTTAACGCACAGGATTCACCAATTTTTTCATCCTGACGATAAATTTCGGCTTTAAGCAAAAATCGTTTTTCGAGTGTATAGTGGCCTTCAAGAATAGGTGGAATGCGTGATTCAAGCTCGGTAGGGCGAATATCGGTTAGAAAGCCCAAATGTCCACGATTGATGCCTAATAGCGGTACTTGGCTATCAACCAGTTCACGTGCCGTTTTTAATAAACTGCCATCGCCGCCAACAACAATCACCAGATCGCAACACTGACCTAATTCTTCAAATTTAACCAGCTTAATGCCGGGCGTATGAATTTCATCTTGATGACGTTGTGGGACATAAATAGTGCGAGCCGGTGAAGCAAGCTGGTCACATAAAAGCCTCATTGTTTCCAAAGCAGCCTGACTTCCTGGTTTACCGGTCACACCGATATTGTTAAAGATTTTTGAATTTGACATCTTAACGGGTCCAATACCTTGAATTTAGGCCAATTAGCACACATATTAAAGCTAATCGGTCAGTTTGTCTTATAATCGATTGTTTCATTTTAATTATCAAGATCTGCTTAACAGCAAGGTTACCATTGACTAGTGTTTAGCATAGACAAATTTAAAAGAATAAGCGCTTATGAAAGATCGTGAACTGATATTGATGAAATCCCTGATCGAGTCTTATGTGCGAGAAGGGTTGCCTGTTGGCTCAAAAACGCTATTGCGTTCATCCCACTTATCGGTCAGTCCTGCGACTATTCGTAAAATTATGGCTGATTTAGAGCGGCAAGGATTACTCTTGTCTCCACATACTTCTGCTGGCCGTATTCCAACTACCCAAGGATTAAGGGTGTTTGTTGATCAGTTACTACAGGTTAAAAATCTACGCGGTGAAGTGGTTGAACAAGTTAAGCAATCACTTAATCCTGAGAATGAAGTCAATATATTACTCAGTAACGCATCGAGCTTGTTATCAGATATGACTAAAATGGCCAGTCTGGTGCAAGTGCCTGAAAAGCCATTACAGCGTATTTTACAAATCGAATTTGTTCCTTTGTCTGATTATCGAGTGCTGGTCATTTTAGTATTGCAAGATGAAGAAATTCAAAACCGTGTTATTCAGGTGGATAAAAATTATACACGTGATGAGTTAAATGTGATGGCTAATTTTTTAAATCAGCATGTTAGTGGTAAAGATTTAAAAAGTGCACGTGAAGAATTGTTACAACAAATGGTCTGTGAAAAACAGCAGCTCGATGAGTTAACGAAACAAGCTATTTTACTTGCAGAGCAAGGAATTGAGCAAAGTCATGCCGGGCGTGGCCAAATTAATCTACATATTTCCGGGCAAACCAATCTGGTTTCTATGGCTTCGCATGGGCAAATTGAAAATCTGGAACGCATTTTTAGAGCATTTAAGCAGAAACAGCAGATACTAAATATTTTAGAACGCTCAATGGTGGCTGAGGGTGTTAAAATATTTATTGGCGAAGAAAGTGGCGAACAAAGCTTTAGTGACTGCTCAATTATCACTGCGCCCTATCGCCTTGAAGGCGAGCCAGTGGGGGTTTTGGCCGTTATTGGGCCGACCCGAATGCGGTATGATCGGGTGATTCCTATTGTTGATGTCACTGCCAAATTACTCTCTTCGGCGATTACACAGCGTACCGCCGAAAACAGCTGATTAAAGCCAGTTTATTAAGCAATCGACACCTTGCTGATTCGATATCGGTTGCCGCTTGAGAGAGGATTTTGAGGCGGTCCTCCCCATCGCTCAAAAAATTCTCGTTTTTCCGGTTTTATAGTTGAATATCAAAAACTGATCCCCATATTGATGCCACTTGAATTATGCCTTTTGCATATTTGTGTTAATCCAAGGCGATTAGTTCGTCGATTAAGGCTGAGGAGCTGTGGTCATGAGTGATAATGAGGAACTTCAAAAAAACGAAGAAAACCAGGATGTTACATCAAATACACCGGAAGAAAATCCAGAACAACAAAACGTCAGCTTTGAACAGCAGGTGGAATCTTTAACCGCTGAATTAGAGAAAGCGCTGGAAGAAGCCGAAACTCATAAAGATATCGCTGTACGTGCTAAAGCTGAATCAGAAAATATTCGTCGTCGCGCTGAACGAGAAATCAGCAACGCAAGTAAATTTGCACTGGAGCGATTTGCCAAAGAAATACTGGCAGTTGTTGATAGTCTGGAGAAGGCTTTAGAGCATCCGGTTGAAGGTGAGGCGGCAAGCAACATGCGTGAAGGCTTGGAGCTGACCTATAAATTACTGATCGACACGTTGAACAAGTTTTCAATCGAACAGATTTCTCCTTTGGGTGAAACATTCGACCCTGGCCTGCATGAAGCAATGGTTATGCAAGAGAGTGCTGAGCATGAGCCAAATAGTGTGATGCATGTGGTGCAATCAGGCTACGCTTTAAATGGACGTTTAATTCGCCCCGCACGCGTCATTGTTGCAAAAGGCAAATCACCAGAGATTGATGAAAAAGCATAAAAATTACTTGAATTAGTAATTTGCGGCCCCAGATAAAGGGCATCGAAAGTTTAAATTTAGGTTTGTTTTGTTATCACGCAAAATAGTCGATAGATAGTCAGAACAAAAATTGTGGAGAAATTAAGATGGGTAAAATTATTGGTATCGACTTGGGAACAACCAACTCTTGTGTGGCTGTTCTTGATGGTAAAGACACGCGAGTGATCGAAAACTCAGAAGGTGGCAGAACAACTCCTTCGATTGTTGCTTACACAGATGATGGTGAAATTCTGGTTGGTCAATCTGCCAAACGTCAGGCGGTGACTAATCCTAATAATACCTTATTTGCAATTAAACGTTTGATTGGTCGTCAGTATAAAGATGATGTGGTCCAAAAAGATATCAAGATGGTCCCTTACAAAATTACGCCAGCAGACAATGGTGATGCCTGGGTTGAAGTGAAAGGTGACAAAATTGCGCCCCCACAAATCAGTGCCGAAGTTTTGAAAAAAATGAAAAAAACGGCAGAAGATTTCTTGGGTGAAACAGTTACCCAAGCGGTCATTACCGTGCCTGCTTATTTCAATGACTCACAACGTCAGGCCACTAAAGATGCGGGCCGAATTGCTGGACTTGAAGTCAAGCGAATCATCAATGAGCCTACCGCAGCGGCATTGGCTTATGGTATGGATAAAGGTAAAGGTGATAAAACCATTGCCGTTTATGACTTAGGTGGTGGGACATTCGATATCTCTATCATTGAAATTGCCGAAGTTGAAGGTGAGCATACCTTTGAAGTATTAGCCACCAACGGTGATACTTTCTTGGGTGGTGAAGATTTTGATATGCGCGTCATTGAATATTTGGCCGATGCATTCAAAAAAGATACCGGTATTGATTTGCATAATGATCCATTGGCCTTACAACGCCTAAAAGAAGCCGGCGAAAAAGCTAAAGTTGAACTTTCTTCAAGCCAGCAAACTGATGTGAACTTACCTTACATTACAGCAGATGCGTCAGGTCCTAAGCATTTAAATGTTAAATTGACTCGCGCCAAGCTTGAGTCTTTGGTTGACGACTTGATTGAGCGTTCACTTGAACCCGTAAAAATTGCAATCAAAGATGCTGGATTAAATGTTTCTGATGTTGATGATGTTATTTTGGTTGGTGGTCAAACACGCATGCCAAAAGTACAATCTGCGGTTGCCGAATTTTTTGGTAAAGAAGCACGTAAAGATGTTAACCCTGATGAAGCGGTTGCATTAGGTGCGGCTTTGCAAGGTGCGGTTTTATCTGGTGATGTCACTGATGTATTATTGCTTGATGTAACACCTCTGTCGTTGGGTATTGAAACGATGGGTGGCGTCATGACAAACTTGATTGACAAAAACACCACTATTCCAACTAAAGCCAATCAGGTTTTCTCGACCGCTGAAGATAATCAAACTGCGGTTACCGTGCATGTATTGCAGGGTGAACGTAAAATGGCCAGCCAGAATAAATCGTTGGGCAAATTTGACTTAACTGACATTCCACCAGCAGCTAGAGGAATGCCACAAATTGAAGTTATTTTTGATATTGATGCTAACGGTATTTTGAATGTATCAGCTAAAGATAAGGCAACAGGCAAAGAGCAATCGATTGTCATTAAAGCCTCTTCTGGATTGTCAGATGATGAAATCGAAAAAATGGTACGTGATGCCGAAGCGCATGCCGAAGAAGATAAAAAATTCCAAGAGTTAATTGAAGTGCGTAATCAGGCTGATGGTTTGATTCATGCTACCAAGAAAACCATGGAAGATGAAAAAGTGACTTTCGAAGATGGCGAAAAAGAAGCTATCGAGTCAGCAATTTCAGCATTGGAAGAAGCCATTAAAGGCGATAACAAAGACGACATTAAAGCGAAAACTGAAACCTTGACCAAAGCCTCACAAAAAATGGCTGAGCGTATGTACGCACAAGCGCAAGCTGCCGAAGGCGCGGCGGGTGCTGGTGCTGAGCAACCTCAAGGTGAATCGGCTAAAGCAAATACCAATGATGATGTTGTTGATGCTGAGTTTGAAGAAGTTAAAGACGACAAGAAGTAAGAGTCTTTAAAGGGAAAAGTTGCTCCCTTTTACATGGCTTAAAGGTAGCTGCGCGGGGAGGTCCCCGCGTTGCTATTTAAGAAGGTTAACTAGACGGTATTTAGTATGTCCAAAAGAGACTATTATGAAGTTTTAGGTGTAAGCAAAGGCGCCAGTGAGCAAGAGCTGAAAAAAGCTTATCGCCGGCTTGCAATGAAATACCATCCCGATAGGAATCCTGATTCCAAGGATGCAGAAGAAAGTTTTAAGGAAGCAAAAGAAGCTTTTGAAGTATTGAATGATCCGCAAAAGCGTCAGGCTTATGATCAATTTGGTCATGCTGGAGTCGATCCCAGTCAGGGTGGTTTCCATAGTAGTGGCGCTGAAAGTTTTAGTGATATTTTTGGTGATGTTTTTGGCGATATTTTCGGTGGTGGACGAGGCGGTGGTCGCCAACGTCAAAGACGCGGTGCCGACTTACAATATAATTTAGAGCTGTCGCTGGAAGATGCCGTAAAAGGTATCAAGAAAAATATTAAAATCCCGACTTACGTTAATTGTGAGGTTTGTGATGGTAGTGGCGCTAAAAAAGGTTCTTCGCCGATAACCTGTCATACCTGTAAGGGTGCTGGACAGGTGCGTATGCAACAGGGGTTCTTTTCTGTTCAGCAAACCTGCCCAACTTGTCATGGTCAAGGCACGGTGATTCAAGATCCCTGTAATAGTTGCTCTGGACAAGGTCGAGTTAGAAAAGAAAAAACTTTATCGGTGAAGATTCCTGCGGGTGTTGATACTGGTGATCGAATTCGTTTAACGGGTGAAGGGGAAGCTGGTGGTGCCGGTGCAATTCCAGGAGATTTATATGTTCAGGTATTAGTAAAAGAACATAAAATATTCCAGCGTGATGGTGATAATTTATATTGCGAAATGCCCATTAGTTTTGTTACGGCCTGTTTAGGTGGTGAACTTGAAGTGCCAACACTGGAAGGGAAAGTTAAGCTGAAAATTCCAGAAGAAACACAAACCGGGCGAATGTTTCGCTTAAGAGGTAAAGGTATTACGCCAATGCGAGGTGGGATGCGTGGTGATTTATTATGCCGCGTAATTGTTGAAACCCCGGTGAGTTTGAATAAAGAGCAAAAGCGGATGCTACAAGAGTTTGATGATTATCTACAAGGTAGCAAAAAGCAACACTCTCCCAAATCAACGAGCTGGTGGGAAGGTGTGAAAAATTTTTGGGATGAAATGACCAATTAAAAATACTAATTCATCGGTGATAAAAGGTAACCTTGGGTTACCTTTTTTTTTGAAATATTTTGCAATATTTTTATTTTTTCTCATTCATTTTCGTTCAGTTTCAGTTAATCATCGGACCATTATTCTTACACTCGAACTTAATTAATAACCTAAGGAAAAATACGATGAAAAAAACACTGATTGCACTGGCTATTTCGGGTATTTCAATGACGTCTATGGCTACATTTGCTGAGTCGCCTTCGTTTAACTTTGTTGAATTGGGCTATACGCAAATTGACATTGATGATGTACCTTTCGATCCAGATGGTTTTGAACTGGACTTAAACTTTGAACTGAATGAAAATTTTTACTTAAGTGCCGATTACGCCAAAGTTGACGAAATGAGTACCGAGTTAAAAATGTCAAATATTGGATTTGGTTTTAAATCAGACATTAGTGACAGTACCGCATTTTTTGCACAAATTGACTGGTCTAAAATTGATGCTGGCGAAATCGATGAAGATGGATACAAAGTTAGTACGGGTGTTCGCTCTAATGTGACAAATCACTTAGAGTTGACTGCCGCTTATGAATACTTGGACATTGATGATGACAGCAGTAACTTTTTCCTATTTGGTGCGGCTTACAAAATGTCTGACAATGTTTCTATGTATGCTGACTATAAGTTAGAGTCAGATATGGATCAAATGTCAGTGGGTGTTCGCTATAGTTTTTAATGAGTTGAATGTTCAGTAAGACTCAATCATTATCGATAAAAAAAGCGCTCAATTAATTGGGCGCTTTTTGATTTTATAAATGTAGTACGATTTAAAAAACATATGGCAATTTAAATAATATTTTGGGCTCAAATAATATTTGGGTTTCGAATAATACTTGGTTTTCAAATAATACTTGGGAATTATTTATTGATTGTCAAGTGCAGCTAATAATTTATCGGCACCTGCCGCCAGTAATTGTTCGGCCAATTCTTCTCCTAACGCTTCTGCCTGATTTTGGCTCCCAATAATTTGTTTTTGAATAATTTGCCTGCCATCGGGTGAGCCGACTAATCCATCAATCATAATTTGATCATTATTCAGTTTGGCAAATGCTCCAATCGGAACCTGACATCCACCTTGTAGTCGATTATTGACGGCGCGCTCAGCACGAACACGGATTGCGCTATCTCGATGATTTAATGGTGCCAGTAACTGCTTGGTTGCTACATCATCACTGCGGCACTCAATACCTACTGCACCTTGACCTCCTGCCGGTAGTATCAAGTCGGCAGACAATCGCTGACGAATTCGGTCACTCATGCTTAATCTGATTAAACCGGCGCTTGCTAAAATGATTGCATCATAATTGCCGTCGTCGAGTTTTCCTAAGCGTGTACCCAGATTACCACGCAAGTCTTTAATTGTCAGATCTGGGCGTTTGGCGCGTAATTGGCATTGACGGCGTAGACTCGAAGTACCAACCACGGCCCCCTCGGGTAAAGCGTCAAGCGATGCATAATGATTAGACACAAACGCATCGAAAGGATCTTCACGTTCACAAATCACTTCGAGGTTAAGCCCTGGCGGAAATTCCATCGGCACATCTTTCATTGAGTGAACCGCAATATCGGCCCGTCCCTCTAGCATGGCTACTTCTAGTTCTTTAACAAATAATCCTTTACCGCCAATTTTGGCTAGAGGAGAGTCGAGAATTTTATCGCCCTGAGTCGACATTGGCACCAGTTCAACCTTGAGTTCAGGATGAAACTTTTCAAGCTCGGCTTTAACAAACTCTGCCTGCCATAAAGCTAAGGGGCTTTTTCGTGTTGCTATTCTAATCATCGACTTATCTCTGTATTGAACCCATTATTATTGAATGTTTTTGCTATGAATCGCTGGACATTAAATTGATTTTGCATTTTAACATCCCTGATTGGTGAGGAACATTTTTTGGCAAATTAACTTATAGCCGATATTCTTTTAATCAATGATCTTAGAATAATCGTTGTTTGAACGGTCATTCCTGTTCATTTGACTAAATGTCATCACCACTAAAATAACCAATAAATCAGTCCACCAATCAATACACCACTGAATATGAAGATTACGGTACAGTAACCCATAATCTGGCGAATATTTAAGCCAGCAATTGCCAGCAAAGGTAATGCCCAAAAAGGTTGAATCATATTGGTCCAGGCATCGCCCCAGGCTACCGCCATTGCGGCATGATTAATCGGTACAGAGAGCGCCTGTGCGGCAGGTATTACAATCGGCGCTTGAACGGCCCACTGTCCACCGCCAGAAGGAACAAAAAAGTTGACGACACCAGCGCTAATAAATGTGAGTAATGGAAAAGAATCTTGTGATGAATGATTAACAAACCACTGGCTGATTGCATCGGCCAGCCCGGATTGTGCCATCATGCCCATTAAGCCTGCATAAATGGGAAATTGCAGCGCGATACCGCTGGCACCTTGCATGGCTTGTTTAAAAGCATTGAGATAATTATGCGGATTGACATGTAGCAGCAAGCCTGTTGTTAATAAAATTAAGTTAATGATATTTAAATTTAAACCTTTGCCCGACTGAAAGTAGTCATACAAAAACATGCCACAAATCAGCACCATGCCTAAATTCATTACCGGACTATGTTCGAGTTTTTCAGCTGGCGACAAATTTGCCCGATCGATTGTTATTGGAATAGGTTGTGGCTCATTAAGTGCGATGATATTGCTTTTGGGTAGCATCAATCGATTGAGCAGCGGTAGGCAAATACATAGTGCTAACACAATGATAAGATTTTCAGTAGAAAAAATAGTCTGTGCAACACTGATTACTTGCCCATTCAGCAAAGCATTTAACGCATCCTGATTACTTGAAGCCAGTTTTAGCGGAATTGACGCTGATAGGCCGCCATGCCAGACCAAAAATCCACTGTAGGCTGAGGCAATCAATAACGGGAAGTGAACCGGTTTGTTTTGAGTATTCAGGTGAGCGGCAACTTCACGGGCAACTAATGCACCAACCACCAGACCAAAGCCCCAGTTAATCCAGGCCGCAATAATTGAAACCAGTGACACCAAAATAATTGCCTGAGCCGGACTGCTCGCCAGTTTGGCCATTGCTGCTAGCAAAGATTTCACCGGTTGGCTCATTGCCAGCGTATGTCCTAATACTAAAATCAGGATCATTTGCATCGAAAAGCCAAGCAGATTCCATAAACCATTTCCCCAATGGTTGGCCATTTGAATTGGTGATTGATCTTGCCCAACAATACCGCAGATAAATACGACAAATGACAAAATGACAGCAATCAGAAAAGCATCGGGGAGCCAGTGTTGCATGATTTTGCTAAAAAATGATGCACAGGAATGGATCATAATGAGGGTCCCTTAAAACAGTGCAGTGATGACTAAGCAATAATTTTATCCGGTTTTGTTTGAACCGGCACGGTTAAGCTGATTATCTTATGCTAAATCTTTAATGGTTTTATTCTGTAGATAATCTAATAATTCCAATAGCTTATCATGTAGACACTGCGAGGCGTAGGCCAAATTATAAATAAATTCCTTTTCGGATAAATTGTCTTGATCAATCAGATTAGTAATTGATTTGATTGCCATCATGGGAATGTTAAACAACATTGCAACCCAGGCGACACCGGCAGCTTCCATCTCTTTAGCAACAGCATTATGCTGATTGATGACTTTGATATCTTTGTCATTTTTCTCTAGGGATGAGCCCGTTGAGATGACCCCCATTTCCATATTGAGATGACGTGCCAGTCGGCTTACTCTGACCGCGGGATATAAACCGACAGAAGATTGATCGAAGCCTGGAATAGGCACATGACGATCATGATAAATAAAATGTTCTTCACTAATATAAATAGTGCCTATGGAAGCGCCTTTTTGGGCAAAGCCACCAGCCGTACCCGCTGAAATTAATAGATCGGGATTCAACTGGGTGATGGCTTCATAGGCCATCAAAGTAGAAGCTTCACTTCCAATATTGTCTACCTGATGACGTTCATCCAGACCACTTATGACGACACTGAGTTGAATATCACCGACCGAATTTTGAAAACAACGCATTGGCAATTGTGGATGGAGTATGGCTTTATTTTCAGTGAGATTAAGTGAGTCTATGAGGAGTTTGGCTTCATCATACATGGCAATTAAAATCACAACATGTTGAATGAGGACATCACTATTATCGTTAATGTGGTCTGTAGTCTGTTCTGTTGGTTGCATATAAAGTTGGTTGTTTAAAAAAGTGTCATCTATTTGTTTTTATGGTGTTTATATTATTAACATGGCTGATTGAGAATATAAATTGCTTCACAATTACGCCAATAATGATTGTAGTCCATTCCATACCCAAATACATACTCATCGGGAGTAGTCAATTCGCAATAGTCTGCTTTCATATTGTGTACAGCTTTTCGCTCATGAATTTTTTCTACGAGTACCAGTGTTTTTACCGATGCGGCTTGACGCTTTATACAATCCTGAATAATCGCATTTAAGGTATGCCCTTCATCGAGAATGTCATCCACAATGACCACATGGCGATTAGCCAGGTTGGTGTGTGGTTCGACCTTCCATTCCAGTTGACTACCTTGGGTATCTCCCCGATAACGGGTGGCATGGCAGTAATCAATTTGTAGCGGAAAGTTGAGTTTGGGGAGCAAGTTGCCGGCAAAAATAAAGCCGCCATTCATAACAACTAAGAAAACGGGATCTTTATCAGCATAATCTTGCGTGAGGAATTCACTTAACCTTGCCAAAGCTGAGTCAATTTTCACTTTATCGTGCAATAAAATGGCATCCGCTTTGACTTGATTAAGCCGTTGTAATTGGGTGCTCATTGCTTGATTTCACTAATTCGAATGATATCTGATACATTGACCTTTTTAGGGGCCGTTTTGGGTGGCGGCATTTCCGCCTTTTTCTTGGCATCTTCATCTCGTTGCTGCGCAGTTTGTGCAAAACCACAATCGACACATTCAATACTTTCATCGTCAATATTAACTAGCAGAGAGTCCATTTCGTTACAGTTGGGGCATGTCGCTCCGGCAATAAAACGTTGATTTGGTTGCATGTTGGTTCCTGTTGTTTAATTAGTCAAAAGCTTCCAGTTGTTCATGAATTTCTAACCATTCCTCTTCTAATGTTTCCATTTGAGATTTTAGTTCATTAGAGCGAGTAACAGTCTGCGCTAATTTATCTTTATTTTCCTCTTGATACAGTGAATTGTCAGCCAATATTGTATCGATTTGTTCACTTTCCTGTTGAAATTGCGCAATCAGTTGTTCAACTTTCTTTAAGCGATTTGTCAATGGGGCTTTTTGTTGGCGTTTTTCTGCTTCCAGTCGTTTTTGTTCTTTTTTGTTTTGTGCAGAATGTGTTTTAGACTCCTCTGCTGCCTTGGTATTGGCACCCCAGCGGTTTTCATTGAGCCACTTTTGATAATCAGACAGGTCACCCGCAAATGGATTGACCTGACCATCATTAACCAGCCAGAACTCATCGACTACGCTTTCCATTAAATTCTTATCATGCGCAACCAGTATGACGGCACCGTCAAATTCTTGCAGGGCTAACGATAATGCTTCGCGCATTTCTATATCAAAGTGGTTAGTTGGTTCGTCGAGTAACAGTAAGTTAGGTTTCGTCCAGGTAATCATGGCTAGTACTAATCTGGCTTTTTCGCCGCCAGAAAAGCCACTGACTTTATCGAGTGTTTTATCGCCATGAAAGGCAAATCCGCCTAAAAAGTTACGTGCATCCTGTTCACTGATATCTTCACCCAAAGATTGTATGTGCCAAATCGGTGACTGGTCTAAATTGAGTTGTTCAACCTGATGTTGTGCGAAATAACCGGCATTAAAATGCTTGTTACGCTGAATTTCTCCTGTTTGTGCTGGTAACTCTCCGCAAATCAGCTTTATTAACGTCGACTTACCCTCACCATTGCGACCTAACAGACCAATCCGCTGTCCGGCCAGAATGCGCATTTTTATCTGCTTGAGAATGGTGGTTTGTCCATAGCCCACATCAACTTGCTGTAAATCAATTAGTTCGGTCAAATTTTTGTTGATTTCTGCAAATTCAAAGCTGAATTTGGTACGAATTTGTACGGCACTGACCTTATCCATACGTTCCAATGCCTTTACCCGGCTTTGCGCTTGTGTGGCTTTGCTGGCTTTAGCTTTAAAGCGGGTAATAAATTTTTCCAGATGCTCGATTTCTTTTTGTTGCTTTTCAAATTGAGCTTGTTGCAGGATTTCTTTTTCTTGCTTTTGCTTTTCAAAGCCCGAATAGTTACCCGTATATTGATCAATTTTTTGATTATTGAAATATAAAATATGGCTGGCAAAACTATCTAAGAAATCGCGATCATGAGAAATGGTAATTAACATGCCTTGATAGCGTCTTAAAAAATCCTGTAGCCAAAGCACGGCTTCTAGGTCCAAATGGTTGGTTGGCTCATCGAGCAGCAGTAAATCTGCCGGTTGAATTAATGCCTGTGCTAAATTCAAGCGCATACGCCAGCCACCCGAAAGTGCTTTGACGGCGGAGCCCATTTGTGCTTCGGTAAAACTGAGTCCAGTCAGTAGCTTGGCTGCTTCAGCCGGTAACGACCAGCCGTTAATGGCCTCAAGTTTGGCGTGTACCGCAGCAATTTGATGACCATCTTCTTGAGTTTCTGCTATTTTCAGTTGCTCAATAAGTTGTGAGTACTCACTGTGGCCTTGGAGGACATAATCAACCGCGGTTAATTCAACACCCGGTGTTTCTTGCTTGGCAGAACTAATTACCCATTTCGGGGGAAATTCTAATTCACCATTTTCTGGTGAAAGCTCATGTTTAAGCAGTTGAAATAAACTTGATTTACCACAGCCATTTTTGCCGACAATTCCAATTTTCTGATCGGGGTACAGGGTTAAGTCAATTTTATCGAGTAATTGCTTACTGCCTTGAAATAACGAAAGTTTTTTGAAGCGTATCATGTGATTGAAGCAAGCCCTGAAAATAGAAAAGTAATCAATTGGATCTGGCGGCGATGTTACCATAAAGTCCTATCTATTGTCTGTTCAAGGCTTAAGTGACCAATAAGTTAGCGACAAGTACTCAACATCACTGTAACTATAATGAAGTCGCTCGACAGTCTAATCGATGACGAAATATGAAAGATTATGAAAGATGGTGATAGCCGACTTATTTTGGTTTTAGGATATGATAAAATAGTGCATCTCCCACAAATATAAAGTACTTCATTATGCGCAAGTCAACTCTGAGCATGCCGCTGCTTATTCTTTCATTGATTTTGATTTATTGTTCAATCAACAGCGCGAGTGCTGCTCAATTACCAGAAAAGCTACTCAATATGCCAATTCACCTAATTGATGGGAAAACCGTCAGATTAGCAGATTATCAAGGTATAAAGCCGGTTTACCTGAAGTTTTGGGCAACCTGGTGTCAACCATGCCGTAAAGAAATGCCTCACTTCGAACATGTACAACAAACCTTAGGTAAAGACATGGCGGTTATTGGCATTAATTTAGGTGTGAATGATAATTTGCAATCTGTACAAGAGTTGATCAAAGAATTTAATCTCACTATGCCAACGGCGGTTGATAGGAATGGCGATCTGGCTCAGGCATTTAGATTGTTGGGTACGCCCTATCATTTATTATTTGATAAAAATATGAATTTAATTTTTCGTGGTAATGCTGTTGATGAGTCTTTAGATAATAAATTACAGTTAGCTGCCAAAACTCAACCAATTGATTTACTTGATGCACAGTTACTTGAAGAACAAAGTGAAAATGTAAAAATCAATTTACAAGACGATAAACTACATGTGCTATTTTTCAGCGCAACCTGGTGCGATTGGTATTTAAAAGATAGTCGCCCGCAAGTTTCAAAAAATTGCATTCATGCTCAAAAAATTGTGAATCAATTAGCCGATGAGTTTTCTCAAGTACAGTGGCATGGATTAATCTCTCGCCTGTGGACCGGCGAAAAAGATTTACAGGAATATCAAAAGAAATATGCAATTAGTTACCCGATTAATATCGACTATAGTAATCGGCTTTTTCATGAATATGGAATTAATCATCTGCCGACTATGGTTATTATTCAGCAGGGTAAAGTACTAATGAAAACTACTGAATTTAAAGATCTTAAGGCTATAAAATCAAAGCTTGCGTTGCAAGCCAAGTAATTTAGATTCTATGAATAAAGACTAACGGTGCGAAATAGTGTTGATTATCGGATCGTTAGTTTTTTAAAAACTTGTCAAATTTCTACTTGCAATTCATTAAATCCAAAGATAAATTAGGCCCTTACTTTATCGAATAAATTATAATCAGCCGCTTTCATTTTACCCTTTTTTATATTTATTTTTCTGGGGCTAAGTCACTCCTTAACTCCATTAATACAAGGAGCAAAGGACTCATGGGAAAATCACCGAAATATTCTTTTTTATATATGTTAGGTTATTTGTTTGTTATCTGTTTTTTATCGGCCTGTAGTACAGCTGTGACTTCTATTAAAAAAGATAAAGCCTGCTTCTTATTTTGATAATGGACAACTGACTACTGAGTACTTTTCGCAGGATGAAAAATATTTTAATTTGATCGTTGGGAAAGCATTTGTCGGTAAACAAATAGTCACAGTATCACAGCAAGAAAATAGTGATTACAGTATTATTTTTGTATTCGCATCTAATGACTCAGGAAGTTACTATTTGTTAAATAAGAAAACCCTAGTCGCCGAGTTAATCCTAAAAAAATATGAGTCACATAAAAATTTTCAATTTGCTAAGTCGGAGTTGCTGAGCATAAAAGTCGAAGATGATCAAATTATTGAGGGTATATTAACCCGTCCAATAAAACATTCAAATAAAACGCTATTAGTAGTGCCTCATGGTGGGCCAATTGGCATAAGAGATCTCGACAACTTAAATCGAGATGCTCAATACTACACAAGTCGTGGATACTCTGTACTCAGAGTTAACTTTAGAGGATCTTTTGGTTTTGGTAAGTTGTTTAAACAAAGTGGAGCAATGCTTAACTGTATTAGCTTTAAATAAAGTCAAAAATGACAAAGATTTTACTTTCTATGAAGTAGAAAGAAAAAGAAGAAATCATATTTTAAATGAGATTTTATGACACCCTAAATATCAAACTATTGATGTTAAACTATTATATGGTATTTCTAATAAACTATTTAAAAGTAAGCAAATACCTGTTTCAACTAAATTATATTCTAAAGGCTTATACGAGTATGTTGAACGTTATAATGAAAATGAACATATAAAAACTACCAATATTGTTCCGGTCAAAAAGGATCAAAAATTTGGTGTTGTGCTAAATTTCTCTTCAAAAATAAGCGGAGTCAGCAAAGATGATTATACCGTTGTTAAAGTTCGCTGGAAAATCCCTGATATCAAAGATAAAAGTGGCGTTCGATACCAGGATGTTATTTATTTGAGGTTGCCTTATGCATATGGTAAGCATAATATTTTTTACACGCTCGATCAGGACTACGAATTAGTTGAGGGAAAATGGCAACTTGAAGTAAGGACACTGGAAGATCAGTTACTGCATACGGAAACGTTTGTTACCCAAAAGGAAAATAAGTAAAAGTATCAAATAAAATTTCTATTCCTTATTGTATGTTTTTTATTAAAGGCAATCATACAATATATAGTGGTTGCTGATTTACAGCGACATTATTTCTCTGCTACTTATTTGAGATATGTCGCTGTAAAAAATAAATATAAAGTCGATTGCATATTAGAATAAAAAATTAATCTTCAATTAAGTGATCAATCCCTTGGTCAGATACCCAATCATTTAAGACAGAATAAGCCTTTTCAGCATCATATACCTTTGCCGGTACATTATAAATTAATTTTCCAGTATAAAAATAGGTATCAATATGCTTTATTCATATCCGCTGAGACTAACCATATTCTTATTCATTTAAGATATAAAAAGAAATAGCAAGTATTAAAATTATCTTGAGATATCTAAGTTTCTTTAATTTAATAAAAGTGATACAACAATGGAGGATTTTTAATGGTGAAATATTTAATTACAAATCTTGCTTGAATGGCGGGCAGTTTTTTAATCAGTAGTTCTTCAATAAAAACGGTGAGGACCTGGCAGGATGGCCGTGATAAATATGGAGTAGGGATTCAGTTTAAAGTGCTTATTTAACAATATCAATGAAGCTGATTACCTGTTAGTATGGCTTTAAATCTATTTGAATAACTAAAAAATAAAAACGATGAAAACCAATTTATTTAACACTCGTAAAATTACCATTATTGTTTTATCAATGTTTTTGGTGATATACCATATTGCCAAAATATTTGATGTGTATTGGGATCAATCAACAGTTGAACAAACAATGTTGATACATTTACAGTCTATCATTCGAATTTTCATTGTTATTGCACTGATACTGGTTATGCGTAATAAAGCATATGCGGTTTGGGGGATGTGGGCGAGCATTTCAAGCTTAATATTGACACAATATTTTGTCTATTTTAATGATGCCCAAACAACACTTAGCGTATTCAGTTATTTAAAAGGTTTTATTATTCCCAGCATAATTACGATATTATGCGTTTATCAAAAAAAAGCATGCTGAGTGAGGACGCTCATTAAAAACGTCCGCAATCCACTTTTATTGTTTCCGCAGTAATCGAGCGTGATGAGTCGCTTGCTAAAAATAGCGCCGCTTGTGCAATATCTTCGGGTTCTACCCAATCTTTGAGTGCGGAAACATCGGTATAGTTTTCTTTAATAATTGATTCGACCGACCGGTTTTCTGCTTGAGCGCGTTGGTAAACAACTTTTTCCATTAGTTCGCCATTAACCGCACCAGGACAAATGGCATTAACGCGAATACCATAAGGACCAAGCTCTCTTGCGACTGCTTGTGTCATACCAATAATACCAAACTTTGTTGCACAGTAAGCGCTGCGCATTGGATAGCCTTGAAGCCCCATGAGTGATGACATATTGATAATGGCACCTTGTTCTTGTTGCATCATGATTTGAGCTGCTTGTTGTAAACAATACATGCTGCCTAATAAGTTCACTTCAACACATTTTTGCCATGCCTCATGATCAACATGTGCAATATTGGCGATGGGCCCACTTTGACCAGCATTATTAACTAAAACATCCAGTCGCCCAAATTTTTGCTGAATTTTTGTAAAGAGGGAAACCACTTGTTGATAATCACTCACATCACAAGCAATTGCGTGACCACCAATTTCATTGGCAACCGACGTGATTGTTGATAAGGTTCGCCCAGTAATAATGACGGTTGCACCTGCTTTTGCAAACTGCTGAGCAATTGATTTGCCAATACCTGTGCCGCCGCCAGTGATTAAAGCAATCTGATTATCTAAACGAAAATAGTGTGATGTCTTTTTTCTATTCACAATTTATTCCTTTGAAGAAGATTGAAGAAAACGATTTGGATCAAATAAAGGCAAAGCTGTTTCTCGTTGTAAAATAAATTCACCCATTAACTGACTGATATAAGGCCCAATGGTATAGCCGCCACGCACACAGCCTAAAATAAACAGATTTTCAAATCCGTTTATTGCGCCGGCCAGTGGATAAAAATCTGGCACGTTGGCTTCATAACCTGTCCAGCTTCGCACGATACGTAATTGATTTAATGGTGGCAGTGCATATTGAGCTAGTTGTAGATTGGGTATTAGGGTTTGCATATTTACTTGTCCACTGCCATTGACTGGTTGGCCTTTGCCTTGCCAACCGCCACCAATTAAAACGGTTCCATTTTTTTTTTGTTTTAAAGTAAGCAAGCCCGTTGCATGACCAATCACTTGGCTGACTAATCGGGGAGCTCTTTCGGTAACCGAAACTGTATTCACACGTGCGTTGACGGGTAAATCAATATTTAACAATGCCGCTGTATTTTTAAGCCAGGCACCAGTTGCCATAAGCAACCTTGGGGCAGAAAATTCACCTTGATTAGTTGTGAGTTGGTATTGATTGGCTTGATAGGTAATTTTTTCTACCTGACAAGATTCATAGACTGAAATATTGGCTTGTTTAAGTAGCGTACGATAATAATGTCCGGTTAAACTGGCGTTAGCAAAGCCATCTTCTGCACAATAACTGGCAGCAACAACTTTGTCGGTTAACTTAGGTTCAATTTTTTTAATTTGCTTGTTCGTTAAAAAATTGATGGGGGCACCTGCTTGAATTTTCTTTTGCATTCGCTGGTGTAATAGTGTGGCTTCTTGCTCGGTAAAAGCCAGAGTGATGCCTCCGGTTTTTTGAAATCCAACTAAACGACCTGCTTGTTCCCATAAATGATGTCCTGCAATTGCATATGGCATTAATGCCACTCTTTTAATTTGCAATGATAACGTGCCCGCGTTCACACCCGATGCGCCCGAACCAATTGAAAACTGTTCGATAATTGCTGGTGCCATGCCGTTTTTTTTCAAATGGAGCGCAGTAGCACACCCCATAATACCGCCACCAATAATTAATATATCTGGTTGTTTCTTCATTCTGGCGCAGGCTCCGGTATAGGCAAGTCGCGATAGTTAAAATTATCAACAACTGCTTGTATTGGAATGGGACGAATTGGTGGACGGCAGCTTGCTGGTTTGATTGCGGTGCGTGGTTTTTGAGTTTGATTGGCAATTAAATAGCTAATTGTTTCACGACAAAACCGGCTGCCACAGGCGCCCATACCACAACGAGTAGCCGCTTTTAAGCTATTGAGCGTTGTATTACCGGCTGCAATTGCCGCTTGAATCGTTTGTGTATCAATATTTTCACATCGGCAAATGATAGTGTCAGGCTTTAATAGGGATAAAAGTCCTTGCTTAAATGCCGTGAGTCGATTCATTGCCGCAGTAAACTGGCTGATCGAATCGAGTTTCTTTTTTAAGGGAGTATATTGTTGCAGATAATTGTCTAGATTAATTTTTTTTGCGTCCAGTAGTGCGCTAAGTGCGGCAATTTTTCCCGAAAGCGGGGCCGCATCGGCACCTTGGATACCACAACCATCGCCGCATAAATAAAGATTTTTTATATTGGTTCGTTGAGCACTATCCGTTTGGGGGCACCAGCTATTAAAATTCACATTAAAATAGTGTTTTACATTGAGCAATTGTGGAATTTCAATTGCTGGCAATAAACCGTGTCCTAAACATACGGTATCTGCCTTAATTAATTTGGGTTGCTTGAAGTCTGCTTGCCAGTTTCGATTAACGGGTGCAAGGATAACTTGATTAACTGAGTCTTTACCATTAATTTCAATAAGGGTATGACGATGAAAAAATGGAATTCGTTGCCGATAAATTTTAATAATCCAGCGAATACCTTTTAATCCGTTTTTTAAATTACGAAAAACAGACTTAATCGATTTTAACCATTGCCATGGACTGTTTAAATCAACGATAGCGGTAATCTTGCCTCCAGCATTAATAATTTCGTTTGCTACTAATAGTAATAATGGTCCCGTGCCTGCAACAACAATATTTTGACCTGGTAATATTTTTTCTGATTTTAATAGTACTGTTGCTGCTGCTAGTCCCATTACTCCAGGTTTTGTCCAGCCAGGGACAGGAAATATTTTTTCTTGTGCACCGCTGGCAACAATAAGTTGGGGGGCTCTGGCAAAAAATAATTTGTTCGGCGATTGACTTGTACTTTCTGAATTTTTTAGTTGATGGTTTGCCGAGTAACTGCTGACAATAAAATGTGCATTAACCGATTCAACCTGCCAGACGCGATGATTGAACCAAGTGATAACCGAGGAGCTGGCTAATTGTTGACGTAATTGATTGGCGTGAATTAAATCCGATGATGGCTTGTTAATGCGTAGTGCTGGACTCGGTGCCCGGAAGACTTGGCCTCCTGCTTGTGCAGATTCATCGATTAATAAAACTGAAGAATAATGCTGGCAAGCGATTAATGCTGCTGCAATCCCCGATGGACCTGCGCCAATAATAATCATTTCAAAAAATTCTATTGGTAAATTATTTTTCATGACAATTCGATAAGATATAGTGGATGCTCATTGGTTAATTTCACGAGTAAAACCTGGCGGTAACAATCATGTTAATTATGCGTATTGGACGCAAGGGTCGTATATTGGGGCGTAGAAATTTTTCCTGCAAATATTTTAAGCCCTTGGCTAATTGGATACTGACAGGCTTCGACCAGGTGATCGTTGATTAATACTAGACATTGCTGACAAACTCCCATTGCGCAAAATAATCCTTGCGGCTCACCACTAACCGGATTAAAACCGAATAAACGAATATTATTGGCCATTAATGCTGTTGCAATTGTTTCGCCTGAATAAGCGGAATATTTTTGATGATTAAATTCAAATTCAATAAGCTCCCCACGCGAAATATTTCGGGTGATTCGTAATGGACTTGATGATGCCGATTTTTTATTTAACAGTGACATTATTAGATTCGTCTATATTCATGGATTGATGATTTAATGCTTATTGTTTAATGGTTGTTGCTCAATGATGATTGTTCAATCATTATTAAAAATTATCTGCTTTTAGGGTCATTATCATTCTTATCGATAATTGATCTGTAAGGTGTCGAGTTGTTGTTTGAGCTTATCTATTTGTGGCTTTTCAAGAGGGAGAGCCGGATCGCGAGGTAAACCTGCAGGCAATCCCATTAGATTTAAAACTGCTTTAAATGCCGCAGGCCAAGTTCCCAAACCCATGAGCATTTGATAAATCTGAGTCAGTTTAAAATGAGTTTCAGCCATTTGCTCATCGGGTTTTTTTTTTGCCATTGCTGTAAGTTGAGTTGCTTGGCGACCAAGCAACTCTGGACCTGTTGCAATAAAACCGCTGGCACCAAGTGCAATCGCTGGAAATATGTAATGACATGGGCCAACCATAATTGATAACTTATTTTTAAATCGAGATAGTAGCTCTGTGTGATGAAAAAAATCACGATGTGACTCTTTAATTCCGATGATGTTGGCTGAGTTATATATAGCTTCAATATTATCCATGGTAAGTGAAAAACCAACTCTGCGTGGCGAGTTATAAATAATGATTGGTAACGTGATGGCTTTTGAAACTTGACTAAAACGGTCGATTAGTGCTTTTTCACTAACCCTTAAAACATAAGGTGGTGGCATTAATAGCACACCATTGGCGCCAGCATTTTGTGCTGCCAGTGCATTTTTAACGGTCATAAAATTTTGGGTTGCTGTAATGCCGGTATAAATAGGGAAGTTAACACCAACAATATCTTTAGCTGTTTTTGTTAATTGATAGCGCTCTTCTGTCGTTAAGCTCCAGCTTTCACCATTGTCGGCAGCAACACAGATCCCCTGAGCGCCAATTTCTACCAGCCAGCGAATCAGTTCTTGAAAGGCATCAAACATGATTTCTCCATTTTCAGCAAAGGGGGTGACTGCCGCAGGAATAAACCCTTGTAATTGTTGTGATGTAATGGTGAACATTTCATTTTCCTTAAAATTTAAATCTTAAATTTGATTGAGGTCGATCTGATAAATACTGGCTGTTTGCGCTTCAAGAATTGATAATAAATTATTTTGGTGGGGATGAAAGGCAACACTGGTGGTCCATAAACCTTCGGGAACTTGAATTTTTGCTATTAAGTCACCCAGTGGGTCGAATATCCAAACTCGGCCAGCTTGAGCCTGAGCCACGGCCAACAAACCATTGTTATTGACTGCAAGGCCATCAGGACCTAGCCCGCCACTTAATTGAATAAAGCAGCCTGTCATTGGGTGTAACGGATCAGGGGCATTGCGGCGTAATCGCCAGATTGCATTGGCTCGGGTAACTGCCAAGTAAATAAATTGGTTATCTGCACTTATCGCAATACCATTGGGGTAGGGAATATTATTTAATACTGTTTGAATTTTACCGTTACCAGTTAAACAAAATAACCTGCCAGTGGGATCCGAAAGGCTGCTTCTACCTGGATCGGTGAACCAGATTTGATTGTCATGATCAATGGTGACATCAGCTAATCCACGAAAATTTTCACTGTTGATACCTGTACATATTGATTTAAGGCTAGATGAGCGGTTTGGCTGTTTTTCTGCTAAATTAACTGGCAGAAAATGCAATAGGCCCTGTCGATAATCAGAAATCAAAAAGCCCTTATCGGGATGTAATGCCAAACAGTGTGGTTCACCTTCATAAGTCAGTTGTGTTTGCCATTTTCCTTCGTTTGTTATTGAGAATATTCGACCATATGGTACATCGACACACCATAAATTCCCTTCACAATCATAGGCGGCACCTTCAATAAATGAACCAAGTTCTTCACCTGGTCGGGTAACCTTAACCCACTCAGTTGGTTCACCTCGATAAAATAGTGATTGCGGTAATTGAGTCAGTTTTTCGGCTGTTAGTGTTTTGCTTGCGCCATACATTAAATAATTCCTGATACTTCCAGTTCGGCAATTTCAGACTCAGTCAGCCCTAATTCCATGAATATTTCTTTATTGTGTTGACACAGCTTGGGCGGTGATGAATGTATTTGTGGGCCATGATGATCAAACTGAAAAGGTGAAACCGGCACTGTCACCGGTGCTTTTTCAAAGGGCTCTTTGGGTAGTTGATAAAGTAGTTGGCGATCTTTTAAGTGAGGCATGTTGATTGCTTCTGCAAGTGTACGTACCCTTTCTGCTGGAATACCGAGTTGGTGAAATATTTCTTCCCATTGTGCCGCTGTTTTTTCCAATAATAAATGACTGAGTCGATGGTACATGGCGTCACTTTCTAAATACAGATCTTCCCAATTGGCCAGCTCACTCCACTCAGGCACATCAAAGTACTGCCATAATTTTTGATTTTGCTTAAAATTAAATGCGCCCAGCATTAAGTAACCACAGCGCGTCTGATAGCAGGCGAGACCTGCTTCTTTACGTTTTTTAAATGAAGACGAGGTTTCGGTGTTGATTGACTCTTCTGCTTGATGCACTTTTGTTTGGTGTTCTTTGGCATCAGCTGTGTTTGAGTACGGCTGAATTGGTTGTTTTTGCTGATGTTGGTGATAAATTTCGGTACTCATTTCCGGTGCCATCATCATCAGTGCAGTGTCAAACATGGCTAAGTCGATGTATTGGCCTTGCTGAGTATGCTCGCGCTGAAATAGTGCAGATGAAATGGCAAATGCTGCTGCAAATCCGGTGGTGTAATCAACAAAAGAAGCACCTGTTTTTATTGGTCGCCTCGATTGTTCTGATTGTGCTGTACCGTAATAGGCCGATGCAGTTTGGCTCATTAAACCACTCGCTGCCTGAATCACATTATCATAGGCATTCACTGAAGCACGCTGGTTGTTTTGCCCAAATCCGGTAATCGAGCAATAAATAATTTTAGGGTTAATGGTTTTTATCGATAGGTAATCAAGTCCTAGTGCTGCCAGCGCCCCTACTCGGTAATTTTCGACGATAACATCTGCCGTTTTAGCCAGTCGTTTAAAGATGTCTTGCCCGACCGGGTTTTTTAAATTGAGTGTTATCGACTTCTTGTTGCTCGCCTGTACTCGAAAATTAATACCAGATTTTTGTTGGTTTTGATAATGATCCGGACCTCGAGTGCGAACGCAGTCTGGTTCGTGCGGTGGTTCTATTTTTATGACTTCTGCCCCCAATACGGCCAACTGGTATGTGGCGAAAGGCCCCGCCAGCACATGGGTTAAATCAAGAACACGAATTTTATTAAATGGTGCAGTCATAAAAAGCCTAAAAAGATGAATGTCTTACCAACGTCGTTAAAGCTAAAAATAGAGTAAGCTTTACTCAGAAAATGATCTTTCGTTTATAAACTTTAGTTGAGTTCTTCGAAGATAAGTCCAAACATTATTCTATTTGTTTTATATACTATCAAGTGTTTTTTATGTAAATTTTCACTAGATGGTTATTGGTTGCGCTAAAACCTATAAAAAAGGAATAAGGTTAGTATTTTTCTTTACAATTAAGTTTTGTATGTTATTTTATGTTTTGTATATGGTTTATTGACTGAGGCTTTTTAATGAATTCGGTTTTGCACAGAAACCTGCGGCATTCCTTACCTACCGCGAGCAAAGGTGAGGGAGTTTATTTAAAGGACTCTGAAGGTAAATTGTATATAGATGCCTCCGGTGGGGCTGGTGTGTCCTCACTGGGGCATCGTTCCGCTGTTGTGAATAATGCCATTTGGCAGCAACTCAATCAGCTGGAATGTGCTCATACTTCATTTTTTACTAATTCACCTTGTGAAAGTTTAGCTTCACGTTTGGTTGAGCGCGCCCCGACCGATTTTGGTCAAGGGCGTGTTATTTTTATCAATAGTGGTTCTGAAGCGATGGAAGTTGCATTAAAGCTAGCACGACAATTTCATGTTGAACGCGGCGAGTTAACTCGCACTCATTTTATATCCCGCCGACAAAGCTATCATGGCAATACCTTAGGTGCGTTGGCTGTCAGCGGAAATTTACGCCGTCGACAAATCTACCAACCCATGTTGATGCCAACTAGCCAAATTGCACCTTGTTATGCTTATCGTCATCAGCATAGTAATGAGTCCGAAGTAGCTTATGCGCAGCGTTGTGCATTAGATCTGGAAACGGAAATAAATCATCTTGGCGCAGAAAATGTTGCGGCATTTATTGCTGAACCCGTCTCTGGTGCAACGTTAGGTTGTGCGACGGCCCCGCAAACTTATTTTGCCGAAATTCGCCGCATTTGTGATCGCTATGGTGTGCTGATGATTGCTGATGAAGTGATGTGCGGTATGGGAAGAACCGGTCATTGGTTTGCTATGAGCGGTGAAGTGGATATTGAAGATTCAAGTTCTGCAACTAACCCTGTCTGTCCGGATATTATTACCTTGGCAAAAGGTCTCGGCGCGGGATATCAGCCTATTGCGGCAACTATGGCCAGTGAAAAAGTGGTTTCTGTTATTGAAAAAGGATCAGGACAATTAGCGAATGGACACACTTATATGAGTCATGCGGTTGCTTGTGCCGCTGCACTGGCTGTAGTTGATGAAATTACTCAGCGTGACTTGCTGCATGAAGTGAATGTCATGGGACGCTACATACAGGCGCTTCTCGCAGCGACATTTGCCGAACATCCCTATGTTGGTGATATTCGTGGGAGAGGATTGTTTTGGGGAATTGAACTGGTGAAAGATAAAGTCACCAAAGTACCCTTTGCCGCAGAGTTACAGATTGCGCCAATGATAAAACAAGTCGCTATGCAAAATGGGCTGATATGTTATCCGGCACAAGGTTGTGTTGATGGTATTGCTGGCGATCACATTTTGCTGGCGCCGCCCTTTATTATAAATACTGAACAAATTAACGAAGTGGTTGATAAGTTACAAATCAGCCTGAAAGCGTGTTTAGTTAACAAAAATCTGATGTAAATAGTGAGTCAGATTGTTCAAACCAAAACTGACTTAATTCAAATATAATCCCAATTGGGTTTTCTGGAATTTTATGGCGAGAAAAACAATTTTAACCTGTGCGGTGACAGGCAATATTACAACACGAGAGCAACATCCTGGGTTGCCCGTGACGCCTGCCGAAATAGCACAGGCTTCGATTGATGCCGCCCGCGCCGGTGCGGCTGTTGTGCATATTCATGCAAGAGATATTGAAACAGGGAAAGGATCAATGTCTTTATCACTCTACCAGGAAATTGTTGCGCGTATACAGGCGGCCGATGTTAACCCGATTATTAATTTAACCACCGGTGAAGGTGGTCGATTTATTCCAGATGAATTTAATCCACAACTGGCCGCGCCTGGCTCGACGCTGTGCGAACCTGGTAAGCGAATTGAGCATGTGGTGCAACTGAAAACGGAACTTTGTACACTTGATTTAAACACCATGATTTCTGGTCAAGCTGCGGTGATTAATACACCTAAAAATATTGAAGTGATGGCAAATGGGATTTATGGCGCTGGTGTAAAACCCGAGATTGAACTTTTTGGACTTGGGGATTTACATTTAGCGATTGATTTAATTGCTCAAGGGGTTATTCAACAACCAACTATGTTTTCAATCGTACTGGGTGTTAAATATGGCGCGATGCCAACACCGGAAACATTATTTTTTATGGCATCGCAATTACCAGATAATTGCCAATGGTCTGCTTTTGGGCTAGGTCGTCATGAATTTCCATTGCTTGTTCAATCTTGGTTATTAGGGGGGCATATTCGAGTTGGGCTGGAAGACAATGTTTATATCAGTAAAGGCGTGCTTGCCAGAGATAATGCACAATTAGTAGAAAAAGCCGTCAACTTGATTGAAAATCTGGGGGGGAGTATTGCAACAAGTAATGAGGCAAGGCAAATGCTTGGCCTGTCATCATCGATACCCGATTAAGCCTGATTGAACCGATTCAATTGGGTATAATCTTCTGTATTGATTTAAACCTATCGTCCTATATTCAAACCGTTATCTGCTTTTCTCCGTAAAATAACCAATATTCTGATGCTGAAATGAGCAACGCTTGTTAACTCATTGATAGGCAATTACGGGGTGACTTGAATTTTGTGCGCAGCTTCCACAACTAAATCATTTTATTTTGTAATACTTATTCATCAAGGGATGAGTAAACTGATTAAGATCTGTGTTCATTTCAGTCTAAACTGTTGTGATATCCGTAACTAAGTATCTAATTTTATATTGGATTAATCGTTTAATTTAGATTTCGAATTGAACTGCATATAAAATTGACTGACAAAGGCTAAGTTTACAACCGCATGCATCAATATAGTATTCGCTTATTTTCGTTTATTATCGAACGCGCCAAGTTGGTCATTGTATTGGCGTTGCTGTGTGTATGCTTCTTGTCCACTGGACTTACTCAATTATCAATTAGTAATGATTTTAAAGTCTATCTAAGTAAAGATAACCCACAACTCAAAGCGTTTGAAAAGTTTGAAGCCAACTATGTGAAATCAGATAGTGCAACTTTTGTGATAACCGCAAAAGAAGGCGATGTTTTTACTGCTGAAGGACTCAAACTGATTGCCGAATTAACTGCGCAAAGCTGGCAACTGGATTATGCCTATCGTGTTTCTTCATTGAGTAATTATCAGTATACCCGAGCGACTGACGATACAATTGAAACACGCTATTTATATGAAGATGCCGAACAATTGAGCTTGTTAGATATTGCCAATATTCAAAAAATAGCCTTGAGTGAAAAGCGATTGCTCAACAATTTGCTAACACAAGATGGCAAACTGGCATTGATTGCTGTCAATTTGAATTTACCAGAACAACAAGCTAATGCGTCAATACTGGTTACTGAGCAAGCAGAAAGGCTACGCGATCAATTTCGATTACGCTATCCCACATTACAAATTGACAATGGTGGCTCGGTCGCTTTTAACACAACTCTGGCTCGCGCAGTTGCTCATGATTTGCAGACCCTTTTACCACTTAGTTATTTGATTATTTTTGGTGGTTTATTTTGGTTTTTAAGAAGCCTTTCGGCAACACTTAGCATTTTCATTTTAATCAGCACCTGCTTGTTGGCGACTTTTGGCCTTTGGGGGTGGTTTTCACCAGTATTAACACCTATCGCTGGATTTGCACCGTCGATTTTATTATCGATCATGGTGGCTGATAGCGTGCACATAATTGTGAATTATTTGCACCAACGGGCAAATGGCATGGATAAAAAAGAATCTATTTTAAGTAGTCTGCAAATTAATCGAATGCCGGTTTTAATTACAAGTGTCACTACCATCATTGGTTTTTTAAGTCTTAATTTTAGTGCATCGCCACCTTACCAGGATTTAGGCAATATGGTTGCCATTGGGGTTGCCATTGCTTTAATTTTCAGCTTTATTTTATTGCCTGCAATGTTGACCGTGTTTCCTGATAAAGAATACCGCAATGGGCATTTTCGATTTGAATTGACAGCATTTTCAAATAAGGTCATCAGTTTTAAAAAATATTTGCTGGTTATCATGATTGGCATTGCTTGTTTTCTGATTTTATTTATTCCACAAAATAAACTGAGCGACAATTGGTCGCATTACTTTGATGAAAACTATGATTTAATCAAGTTGGTTAAACGAATAGATGGTTATTTAAGTGGAATTAATGCATTGGAATACTCTCTGCACTCAAAACAAAGTGAAGGTATATTTAACCCAGATTATTTACAGCAGCTTGCTGAATTTGAAGAATGGTTATTACAGCAAGACAAAGTTTTTACGGTTCGATCATTCAATCATCTAATGAAAGATCTGAATCAGGTTATGCATAATGATGATCCGGTTTGGTATCGGATCCCACAATCTGCTGAGCTAGCCGCACAGTATTTATTATTTTATGAACTAGGACTGCCGGACGGTTTAGGGCTCGACAATCTGGTTACCATGAATCATCAGGCATCACGTTTAACCGTGTCCGTTTCTGATATGGGATCGGATGAATTACTCAGGCTAGATCGTCTTGCGCAAGATTGGCTTAACGCCAATGCACCAGCGATCGAAACATCTGCGGCAACCGGATTAGGTGTCGTATTTGCACATATAGCCGAGCGAAATATAGAAGGATTGTTACAGGGAACCGTATGGGCTTTAATTGGAATTTCAATCATTTTGATGTTGATTTTAAAATCCATTAAGTTTGGGTTAATCAGCTTGATTCCAAATATTGTACCTGCGGCAATGGCTTATGGTGTATGGGGAATGACATTTGGATACGTTGATATTTCTCTGTCTATTGTCGCTTGTTCAACATTAGGTATTGTGGTTGATGATACGGTTCACTTTTTACATAAATATATTTTAGCCAGAAAAGCCAACATGAACACCGAAGAGGCTATTAAGTTTACTTTTAATCGTGTTGGTGGCGCGTTGTTGACGACTTCGGCTGCTTTATCTGGTGGTTTTTTAGTTTTGGCACTGTCTAATATGAATACTTCGGCCACGATAGGGTTATTGATGGCAATCACTTTGGTGTTTGCCTTAATTGTCGATTTTTTATTGTTACCACCGCTGCTGCTGTTACTTGATAAAGGTCGCTCACAAGTATAAAGAAAAGTGCTTTCTGTCTTTGGTAAGTAGTAAATATTTTAATCACAATGGTCATTGAAAAAAATTAAATGATTGATGGTAAGAGGAAAAAAATGAACGAGCACATAGTAAACTATCAAGCGGTTATAGATTTTTGGTTTAGTGAATTAGAACCCGCAGCTTGGTTTAAAAAAGATATTTCGCTCGACAAGTTAATTGGCGATAGATTTTTGGCAACCTATTATGCGGCTGGCCGCTGTGAATTATTTGGTTGGCGAAAAACCGCGCAGGGACGCTTAGCCGAAATAATTGTTCTCGATCAGTTTTCACGAAATATGTTTCGCGATGATCCACGAGCGTTTCAATATGACTCTCTGGCTGTTGCATTAACCCAAGAAGCGGTTGCTGGAAATTATGATGAACAGTTAACGCCTGAGAAAAAACAGTTTTTATATATGCCACTAATGCATTCTGAATCATTAACGATACATCGACAGGCTGAAGCATTGTTTGCTCAGCCAGGACTAGAAAATAATTATGATTTTGAAATAAAACATAAAGCCATTATTGAACAGTTTGGCCGCTACCCACATCGCAATGATATTTTGGGCCGCCAGTCAACTGAACAAGAAGTTGCTTTTCTTAAACAGCCTGGATCTTCTTTTTAACATAGAATTTTTTAATGGGCTGTTATTTAATGCTGTGATTGGTCTTTTGAAATGATGCGACAAAACACGATGTCTTATGATGAATAGACATCTATTTCTAGTTATTTTTTCGGTATTATTATTCGATGAGATGATGAACGATAACAGCTAAATTTTTGTTTGTTATTCGCTCATCTCTCAGATAAATTACCGATGGTAGTCTAATGGTTTGCTGTTGCTTTTAGTCTATGACTTCGTCAGAAACCCAGTCCGAATCACTTTCATCAAATTCATTTTTTGAGCTACTTGATGAAACCGATATTTTCGAGCGATGAGTACCTGCATATTTAATCCAAATCTTGGCTAATTCGCTGTAATCCCGGTTAGCAGAAATAATCGCATTTTTGAGTTCAATATCGGAATCTGTTGGGTCCGACACCTCACCATTTAATAATGCTCTAATCAAGTTTCCATTACTTTCTAACTGCATACTTTGTGCGATTGTAAAATCGCCTGAGCGAGAAAAGCCGTATGGAAACTTAGCAATATCAGAAAATTTCTTTTGTAACCAAAACTCTCTAGTTTGCATGTAAAACTCCAATTAATATTCAAAAAAACAATGTGTCTGTTCAAAAAATATCAGCTTTTAACGGTCCTAAATAGACCCTTGATGAATTGAATATTAGCTTGAAATAAAAACTAGAAAAGCAAATAAATTTTATTGTAAGTATAAAAATATTTTATTATAACTAGTGTTAATTAGCCGTTCAAAAAACAGGCTATTTTTTACATATTTAAGTAGAATGAGGCGTTTTGAGCAAACCGTGAACTAATCGTCGGTTTTACAGCGCAGGTTTGGCAAAAAACAATTGAAATTCAATCTGGTAATCTGCCACTCTTGAAGAAATGTGATTACTCTGGCTTAAAAAATAAAGTAAAGCGATTCATACCCATGGATATTAACCTGATTAAAACCTTTTTAGAGATTGAGAAAACCCGTCACTTTGGGCGAGCGGCCGATAACTTGTATTTAACTCAGGCGGCAATCAGTGCACGGGTTAAACAGCTGGAAGAAACTTTGGGTAAGCCATTATTTGAGCGCTATCGAAATAACATCCAGCTTACTCAGGCAGGCGAAGAGTTCTTACCGTTTGCGGTACAAATTGTTGAGCTGTGGTATATGACCTACGCAAAAATGCGCCAAGATGAACAAATGGAGTTTATTAATATCGCTGCACCAGCGCTAATATGGCAGACTCGCCTGGCTAATTTGCCGGAGCGACTATTAGTCAACAATCCAAAACTCCAATTGAATGCGCAGTATTTATCCAGTTCTTCAGTTTTTGATCAGTTATTAACTCATAAAGTTGATATCGGGTTTAGTTTTTTTCCACCCAAACAGTCTGAAATTCAAATTAATAAAACCTTGAAAATCCCCATGGCATTTTATGCTCATCAACCCAAGTGGCAAATGGATGATATTAATAGTGCTAACCTGATTAGTGTCAGCATTGATGATTTGAGTGAAATTAATTGGAAAAACTGGTTTAAGCAAGATATCAGACCTCGTTTTTATGCCGCCGACTGGTTTATGGCCATTGAGTATATGGCACAGCAGGGGGGCGCCGCATTACTACCTAAAAGTTTGGTCAAACCTAAGTCAGGGCTATATCTGGTTAAAGATTCCCCGCTGGTTAAACAGCCATTTTATTTGTGTAGTGCTAAATCAATCGAAGAAAACGAACCTAAAAAGGCTACGCTTAAATTTATCAAGACAGTATTTTTTGCTCAAAAATCTGCGCTAGAGTCCTTCGAAAATCACACCGAGATAAACTAGTACACTTGACTGGTTAATGGGTTTTACTTTGTTAATTGGCGCAAATAGATTGGTACGACATAAATGAAATCTAGCTGATTTTCTTGGTGCGAGCTATAGGGTTAACGCACTTTGTTTAGGCTTAGGGTTGCAATAATCGGAAGATGATCTGAATTAACATTAGGACCTGTTTCGATATATTTCACATTAAAGTGTTGGGAAACCAGAATATGGTCTATTGGCAAGCCAAGTCCACCGAGCCACGCAGGCCAAGTGGCTAAAATGCCAAATCCTTGTCGAGCGTTGTACATGTGAGTTTGATCTTCAAGAATTTGATAATTATTTGACCACTGCGTCATATTTAAATCACCGGCAATAATCAGCGGCGTACTGGCAGGCAAAAGTTTTTTCACTAGCGTATTGGCATGATCATTACGCAATTGATAATAGGTTTTATCGCCAGGCGGCAAAAGGTGAGTTGTTATCAGTTTAATGGTTTGATTATTAAAGACAAAATTTGCTGATAGTGTCGGTAATTTCGCTTCTCCCCATCGATGTGTCTCAATTGAATCTAATGGTATTTTGCTCAATATTGCTATACCAAAGTTATCGAGTCTGGATATGATTTTTTGATAAGGATATAAATGAACCAAACTTTCTAATTCTTGCTGCCACTCCTTATTGATTTCCTGGCCAATAAATATGTCAGGTGAATATGAGCGAATTAATTGAGTTACGGCGGGGTAGTCAGTGTTATGACTTTGCAGATTGAGTAACATTAAATTGAGTGCCGATTGGGTATCTGAGGCACCATTTTGTTTATTCCAATAGACGGGTATTACAAAAAAAGCATTTAATAACAGGCAACCTGCCAATAAGCCTGTCACCCATATTTTGCCGCTATATAGAAAGATACAGAAAAAAACTAAACTGGCGATAAAGTACTGAAATTTAAAATGTACCGTTAATTCAAAAAACCAGTTGAATGAAGGAAACAAACTAATCAGACTCATCAATATGGTTAGCGAGGCAAACAACTCGATGACACCCATTAATGGAACGTTTCTGCGCTTTATAATCATTACTAATTTACAACATTAATTTCCTGATAAACTCTGAAATCTTACAGGCTGAATTTTATAAAACACAACAAGTAACACCATATACAGAGCAAAACTATTTTTATCATTCTGCAATGATTCTACCGTAAACCTATACAGATTGGGTATAAATGTTTAAATTTTTGTTGATATTAATTAAAAATTTTCGTGTCTAAAATGTCAATAACTCAGCATTTAAGGGGCATTGAGTATGAAAATTTTTAATGAGCAATTTGTTTTTAATATTTCTGATAATCCTCAATTACTCGATAGAAAAATGATTTTTGACTATTTGTCTAAGCATAGTTATTGGTCGAAAGGTATTTCAAAAGAGGTCGTTGAACGCTCGCTCGATCATTCTTTGACAATAGGTGCTTATGTGGAAAACAGACAAGTTGGTTTTTGTCGCGTGATTTCTGACTATGCAACCTTTGCCAATTTAGTTGATGTTTTTGTTGTTAAACCATTTCGAAGGCAAGGTGTGGCAACAAAAATGATGCAATTTATTTTAGCTCACGAAAAACTTCAAGGATTACGCCGATTCATGCTAGCAACACGAGATGCACATGCTTTTTATCGACAGTTTGGGTTTGAAGATATTAAAGAGTCTACTTCACTCATGCAGCGATATAATTCGGCAATATATCAGAAAAATCCACACTAGAAGTTGTATATGTATAAGAGTCGTTGTCGCATAAACAGAGAAAGAATACGTCAGCAATCGACAAGGAACAAGATAGCTTTTGAAAAGTAGAACTGTCTGATATTTGAGTTTGAATATAGAAAATAACCATCAGACAGTTCAATTGTAAAATTAATTAGCAACGTACTTTAAGACTTTCCAAGTGGTAAACTAAACCTTCTGCTTGTGCTAAAGGCATTGCAGCTGTTGATAAAGTTTTGCGTCCATGATCGTTTAGTTGTTGTGTAGTCATTAATTTTAAATAGGTCAATACATTTAAGCCGCCAGTCTGTCTGGCATAACCCAGTGTTGGTAAAGTATGATTCGGACCACTAATATAATCACCAAGCGCAACAGCACTGTTGGCACCAATAAATAACGAACCATAGTGAGTCAGTGAGTCGGCACTAATATCAGCATGACATAGCATTAAATGCTCGGGAGCATATTGCTCACTAAAATTAACTAATGTTTCAGTATCTGGCGCAAAAATTAATTCTACCTGACCATTGTCGAGTAACGGTTTAGTTTGTTCATTCTGGTTGATAAAATCTAATAATTGATTAAGCCAGTTTTTATCATCGCTAACAATTAATGAGCAAGCCAAAGGATCATGCTCAGCTTGTGCTAAAGCATCGAGCGCCAACCATTCAACCGGTTGCTTGCCATCACAAATTGCGAGTAATTCGCTAGGACCTGCCAGACCATCAATTTTTACCTGACTTTGTAATTGCTTTTTGGCTTCGTTGACCCATGCATTGCCTGGCCCAACAATTAAATCAACTGGTGAAATTGATTGATAACCTTTGGCCATTGCTGCAATTGCTTGAACGCCACCAATCTGCATCATTTGAGTTGCACCCGCTAAAGAGGCGGCTGCTAATAGCGCCGGATGCGTTGAAGGAGTACAGGCTATTCTTATAGGGCAACCAGCAACTTGTGCTGGTATTAAGGTCATCAGGGCCGTTGAAATTAGTGGAAAACGTCCACCGGGAATATACGCTCCGATTCGCTCGATTGGCTCCACAACTTGACCAAACGTACCAAACTCATCAGTAAAGCTTTGCGTTTTAAGTCCCGCTAATTGGAACTGGGCAAAGGTTTTTACTCGCTTTGCAGCCAGTTGAATAGCACTTCTTAGTTCATCAGTTAAGTCATAATCGGCAAATGGTTTTAACGTGATCATCTGCGGCACTTGTTGATCGAATTTTTCAGCGAGCGTGTCGATGATTCGATCTCCACCATGTTCAATGTCTTGCAACATTTTACTGACTTGTTTGGCAACTTGTGAATCTTGATCGAGTTGGGTACGTTGCCAGTTGGATGCGTTAATTATCATTAAAGCGACTCCTTAACTCATTGGTAATATCATTAATATCAACACCTTTTGCCAGTGCATCTACCAAGGCAAAGAATATTAAGTCGGCTGCTTCCCAGCGTACTTCATCCGTATCCTGTGCTTCGATGAGTTCTTCGGCTTCTTCCCTGATTTTTTCTGCACGGAATTCTGCAGATTGAAATAATTTTGTGGTAAATGATTTTTCTGGTAATTGTTGTTGGCGTCTTGATAACAATTCGGTTAATCGATTGAGATCGAAGGGTTTAACCTGTGATGCAAAACAGCTGTAGCGATCAAAATGACAAGCATCACCTTGCTGTACAACGCTAAATAAAATAGTGTCACCATCACAGTCAACATCGGCACTGATGAGTTGTTGCTGATTACCGCTAGTCAGTCCTTTCTCCCATAATGATTGACGACTGCGGCTCCAGTAAATGCCTTTTCTCTGAGTGAGAGCCTGAGTTAATGACTCTTTATTGGAATAGGCCAACATGAGTACCTTTTTGGTGATAGCATCTTGTACTACTGTTGGAACTAAAGGTGCTTTTTCAAAGTCAACTTGACAAAGAAAGCAATCAACCAGGTTGAGTTTACCGGTATAAATAGACATTCCAATCTGACCATTTGCACCTAAACGTGTATACCATTGAATATCATCTAGTGTTGTAATGCCACCCGCAATAGTGACGGGAACTGGCGAAGTTTTGATGACCTCTTCTATACGAGGCTTATCAATTCCTTGCAGCATTCCCTCTTTTTCTACCTGTGTATATAAAAACTCACTGCAATGGTTTGCCAGTTCGGGAATCAAATCAAGAACTTTTTCTCCCTCAGTATTTTGCCAGCCTTGCGTTGACCAATAATCACCTTTGGCATCAATTGCAAAGATTAAACTTTCTTTAGAGAGCTTTTTTACCCAGTCTTGGCGACAACTGGTACCTATAATTATCTTGCTGGCACCCGCTTTAATATATTCTTGCGCGGTTTGTAAATCACGAATACCACCACCAACTCTACAAGGTCTGACTTTTAATAATTTTTTGATGAGCGCCTTATTGTCTCCTCGACCCAGTGCTGCGTCTAAATCGATGATCGCCACTTCGCCATAAGTTGAGAATTCTTCGAGAATTTCAAAAACATTCTCTCGCTCAAGTACTTTATCTTTTCCTTGCTTTAGTTGGACGGCTTTGCCGTCCATTAAATCAATCGATGGTATTAACATGAGTTTAATCCTGTGCTTGCTGATTTTTCGTCTTATTCTTGAGACGAATCATAAAAATAGTTGATAAATTTATTAAAGACTTAAGTTTGTTTTTAACCACTTAAGTACACGTTAAAACATTAAGTTTTTGTTAAGTATTTATGTTCGCGTATTGATACCATGTGCCATTAAATATTGTTTCACTTGATTGACGCTATACTCGCCACTATGGAACATACCCGCTGCCAGACAAGCGTCTGCGCCTGAAACAAATGCATCGAGAAAATGTTGTTCGTTCTTGGCACCACCTGAGGCGATTACCTGAATTGGAACTTGTTTAGCAACCTGCGCCGTTAGTGCCGTGTCAAAACCGGAGCCTGTTCCATCTTTATGCATAGCCGTGAGTAAAATCTCTCCCGCGCCTCTATCGGCAACTTCTTGCGTCCAATCAAAAAAGTTTCTCTCCGTTAATTTTCGGCCTCCATTAATATATACGCCAAGTTGTTCATCTTGCTGGTTGACATCGATAGCAACAACAACACATTGGCTGCCGTATGCTTTAGCAGTTTGATTAATGATTTCGGGTTGTAGCACGGCAGTGGTATTTAAGGCGACTTTGTCAGCGCCGGCATCTAAAAATGCTTTAACATCGTCAAGTTTTTTTAAACCACCGCCAACGGTAAAAGGAATCGATAGATTTTTTGCAATATCGGTGACCAATTTTAGTGCGGTAGGTCGGTTTTCGTTACTTGCTGAAATATCGAGAAAAACTAATTCGTCGGCACCTTGTTTTTCGTAATTTATAGCCAGTTCAACCGGATCGCCCATATCTCTTAATTGTTTAAAGTTCGTGCCTTTAACAACGCGTCCCTTATCAACATCGAGACAAACGATTATTCGCGGTAATAAACTGTTGTCGGAAAGTTGTGTTGAGTTGTTCATCAGTTCAAATACCTTGAGTTAAAATCTGGTTAATAATTTGACTACCGGCTTCACTGGATTTTTCGGGGTGAAACTGAACACCGATAAAATTATCGAGTTTGACTGCGGCACAAAAGTTTTCACCATAAGTTGTTGTTGCAATACTGTACGGACTGTCTTTAATAGCGTAACTATTAACAAAGTAAACAATAGTGTCATTCCATACATTGTCTTTTAATGTTGACCAACCAACCATAGGTTTCTTAGGGAAATCTAATGCTTGCGCTTTACCGTTAAGCCAACCTAAGCCAACCGCCTCCGGATCTTCTTCACTGGCATTAAAAAAGATTTGCATACCAACACAAATACCAAAAATAGGAGTAGTTGAACCTTTAAATTGATTGAGATATTCAACCCAACCATTCGCCTGAATATTTTCCATTACAGTCCCAAAACGACCTTGTCCAGGAATTACAATAGCATCATAGTTTTCTGTGTTGGGCTGTTGCAAAATAGTTACATTAAAACCCAAGCGCTCAATTGCCGCTTTTAAACTAAAAAGATTACCCGCCTTGGTATCGATAATAAGAATTTTTTTCATAAGTTTAACCTGAAAAAAGCAGGCCAATTGATACAACTTAAAGAGATTGCAAATTGGCTGAAAAAATTATTAAAAAATAGACCGTTTAATTACAACATGCCTTTCGTTGTGTTAATACCATCGGTTGGTGTTAAAGCTTCTTTCAGTGCATAAGCTAATGCTTTAAAGCAGCCTTCTGCTAAATGGTGATTGTTACGAAAGTACATAGGTTTTATATGTAATGTTATTGCTGCACTAGTTGCCAGGGTATAGAAAAAGTGCTCAAACATTTCTGTACTAACTTGTCCAATATTTTCACGAGTAAATGCCAGTTCGCCAACATAAAGCCCACGCCCTGATAAATCAACTGCGCACATAATAAGTGTTTCATCCATTGGCAGTAGTCTTTGGCCATATCGTTGCATGGTTTTGCGTTGTCGCCATGCTTGTTGCAGTGCTTGGCCTAAAACAATGGCAATATCCTCTACAGTATGATGATCATCAATATGCAAGTCGCCAGAAACTTTGAGTGATAAATTCCAGCGTGCGTGTGACGCCAGTTGATGAATCATATGATCAAAAAAACCGATTCCGGTATTAATTTCGATGTTTTGTGCACCATCAATGTCCAGTTCGACCGAAATATCAGTTTCTTTGGTTTGCCTGGATAAACTGATGACAGAAGAAGTCGATGAAATTATTTGCTTGGACATAACCATGCCTCCAGTTCGTTGATGTTATTCAATACGATATCTGCACCTGCCTCATATAAGGTTTCAGCGTTTCTTTCGCCAATGCCAATGGCGAGAGAATTCGAGGCGTTGGCGGCTTGCATGTCGTCTGGGTTGTCGCCGCACATCCAGCTGAAACTTGAGTACTTTTTTTGCAGTTTATTAATACCCTCCGGTGATGGTTTGGGTTCCTTCACATCATCCAGACTAACAACATCAACCGTTTTCAGATTAACTAGCTGTGTTCCTGCTTTTGCTTCAAACGCCGGACGACCGGTGACCACTGCAAATCGGGTTTGCTTTGATTGATTAATGTAATTTACCAATGAAGTATTAATTAGTGGCTTTTCGTTGGCAACAAAACCATCATTATTTTTACCAAGATACAACTGCTGAAAAACTTCGACAACTTTGTCCAGTGACAGCTCAACCTGATATTTTGCTAATAACGCCTGGGTTAAAACCCAATCATTATTATAGCCTCCCGAATCTTTAAACTGATAAATTTCTGCTTGGGAAATATTAACACCAGATAACTCCCGAACCGTTGCTTTGATTGTCGTATCGTAGCTATCGCTGGTATCGATTAGTACGCCATCCATATCGAGACAGACTAGTTCAGGGCGCAGTGCATGTTTGAGCAGCTGCTTGAGTTTTTGCAGATTATATGGAATGGTAATGCGCAAACAATTTTCTAATTCGTTTTCGTTAAAAATACGAATTAGGATCTGATTTTTCTGTAAAAATGATTTTATTGCTGTTGCTTGTTTGTTGGGTAAGCGAATCATTACAAAGTTAGCTTCACTAGATAGAACACAAATTTGCATTGACTGTAAATATTCGATCAAGGCTAATCGATTATTTGCAATAGCCTGACAATACTCACGCATTTCTTCACGATTATCTGGTTCGAGAGCTTGATTAGCAATTTGCAGACTGGGCTGGGGAATGTTGAATGGCATACAGCGTAAGGTAAATTCATTAATTAATTCGCTTGCGCCAATAATGTAACCCAAACGAATACCGGCCAGTCCATAAGCTTTTGAAAGTGTTCTTAAAATAACAAGGTTGTCAAATTGTGCAAGCAGTGTATTTACTGCGCTTTCTACTTGACTGAATTCGATATAAGCTTCATCTAAAAATACCCAGCTGCTATTGGCTTTAGCAGTTTTAATTATTTCAATTAAGTCAGTCTCGGCAATCAGCTCTCCGGTGGGATTATTAGGGCGAGTGATAACGGTAACTGAGTTTTTTGTTTGCTCAATAGATTGTTTTATTGCTTCGATATTAATGGATAAATCTTTGTTTGCCGGAATTAACTTTGCGTTGAGTTGCCAGCTTTTTACTCCCCAGGTATATTGCGAAAATGCAGGCAAAGGAAGAATCAGTTGATAACTTTCTTTTAGCAGACGCATTAAAATCATAATCGCTTCATCGCCACCATTGGTGCATAATACCTGTGATGGGTGAACTTGATTTAGCTCAGCAATACGTTGCTCTAGTGATTGTCTTTCTGGATAACGCCAATAATTTTCACCATTAGGTAAGCTGGCAACCAATGGGCTGGTGTTATCGCTGCGTTCGTTAAAATCGAGTTTTAGAAAATTTTGCATTTGCCTGTTCTCACTTTTGCCTGTTCATTGTATTACTTTGGGCGGATTAAAGTGCCTTGCGAATTGGTGTTTCTAAAATATCGGTGGCGCCAGCTTCCAGTAATCGGGGAATCAAGTCGCGAATTTCACTCTTCTTGACGGCGGCTTTAACGGCAAAACCTTTGTCTTGGTAGAGGCGTGAAACTGTTGGGTAGCGCATTGAAGGAAGAAGTTCAACGATGGCATTAATTTGGTCATTGGTGCAATTCATTTCCAGTAATACCCGTTCACGTCCATTAATTACGGCTTGCATTAAGGTTAATAAATCTTCTACCAATTGTCTTTTTCCGGGATCTTTTAAAACCTGAGAGTTGGCAATAAATTGGGTTGAACTTTCCATCACGGTATCTACAATTTTTAGGCGATTGGCGCGAATTGTTGTACCAGTAGAAGTATTATCAATGATCATGTCTGCATCTTCTGGTGGAAAAACTTCGGTAGCGCCATATGAACGCAACAGTTGATATTCAACCCCTAGATTATTTAAGTAGTCAGTGCTGACATTTTTATATTCTGAAGCAACAATGAGTTTGCGCTTTTTCATTTCTTCCCAATCCCAGTCTTCAGGAATACAAGTCACTATTTTTACCGGGTCATAACCAAGATTTTTAAGGACTTCTACATTGCAGCGTCTTTCTTTAATCCAGTCCAGTCCCGCAAAACCAATATCGTGTTGTCCCATTTCAACGAGTGATGGAATATTTTGACTTTTTAGCAGCTTGACTTCCAAGTCAAATCCATAAACTTTTGGGCGATAATTTCTTTCGTCTCCAATTAGCTCAATGCCGCAATCGGATAAAAGTTTAAGTACTTTGGTATTAATTCGCCCTTTTGGCAATACTAGTTTTAGTGTCATTTTTTTGGTCTCTAAAGTGGTCGCTAAGTTATCAGTCGTAGTAAATTTAAAACAATAAAAAAGCCCCGGTTACTTGGAGTAAACGGGGCTTGAGAATTCGTGTAATTTAAACTATTCAACACATAGGCAAAAGCACCGTCATCAATTATGATGATGGTGATGATGCAAAGCAATCAGCGCATAACCTGATAGGTTGGCTAATTCTTCAATAAATTTATTAATGCTTACAGTTTTCATGCGTGAAATTGTTTCAGATCGGTAGTGCGATCTCAAATAACCATGGGTTATAAGCTGTTAATTGCTTCAATTTTTTAGAAAAAAAATTTCTCAAATTAAAATTATTATTATTGTATATACAAATTGAAAATTTTTAAGATAGTTTTTTAATCGATTTTTATAAGTTGGTTGTACAAGCTAAAGCGATAATTTGATCTACAAAAGTTGAATATACAAGTTAAGTTTTTTTATAGATTCTTAACTTGTATGCACAACTTTATTTTTGTGGTTTTATTTAAATCTCTTGTTATACCTCAAATTCAATTCTAGGCTGGGCGTCTTTGCGTGTATCGATGCGGGGTTGGCAAAGTAATAGTCGAGATGATTTGATTGTGCCTTTTTCAACGACCCAGGCTTTAAATTGTTGGCCTCTCAACAAACTGATATTTTTTAATTGCTCTTGATATTCAGCATCGTTTTTATCACCGGTATATTCGGGTAAATCTTTTGGTGTCGCAATTGCACAAACTTTTACTTGTGTATCGGGTTTGTCTTTGAGTAAGGCGACAAACTGGGTAATAAATTCTTCCTGTTCAGGCTGAACTTCAATTGCTGCTGGGGTATAGTTTAAATTTTCAAATCGAATTTTTAGCATGTATTCACCAGCAATTCTGACTACCGATAAAACATTGGCATAAGGGACAAAGGTATCTATTAAATACGACTCTGCTGCGGCCATTACCGCTTTTTTAGTGATTAATGAAATAAAGCTGGAGATACCAAAATCGGGTGAACTGACATCACCTTTCAAAGGGATATCTAACTCAAGATTACCTGCGCTATCTTTTAGCATATTTATCGCGGAGTTCAAGGGGATTGCGGTATGCTCCTTGAGCAAATTATTATTGGTTTGTGAGGAAGAGGAAATCTTCAGGCCACGCATATTAATTTTGCTATTACCTTTAATTTTGTTATTGACAATTTCAAGTACTGTTTGATTGTCTAATTGACCGCTTAATATTTCAAAACCAAGATTGTCTTTTAAATAAGGTGAAACAGGTGGAATCGAAAACTCGCTCAATTGCGATGTGAATTGCAAGTTAAGCTTAGGTGTAAAAGGGGTTACTTTGCCTTTGAGCAGGATACCTGCATAAGCATCAGTTTTTAGTGCCAAGTCAATTTCGGTTGGTGTATTAATGTCTTGATTAGTTATAGGACCAACTGTCAATTTAGGAATGGTCAGGTGCTGAATAAATGCAGGTTGAATACTTTGGTCTTGAAAATACAGTTCATTGTTACCAGAAACGGTAAATTGATTCACGTTAAAAGTAAAGGTGTCGGCTGTTGCAGATTGAGTTAAGGTTTTTGTTTGTAATGATTCGCCATTTGGTCGCTTTTGTGAATTGTCGACAGAATTATTCGTTGCTGTTTGAGATGCTGGCGAAGATTGTTTAGCATCTGTTGATGCTTTTGAGGTATTTATTGGAACCAGATTCGCAATTAGTTTTTGTTTGTTTAATATCAGATGACTGATAAATGAATTAAAATCTATGTTATCAATCATTAATTGTTGGTTTGATAAATCAATATTCCTGATAGCAATTTGCTTAACCAATGCGAGGGCTGGCTGACTATTCGGTACGCTATCTTTGTTTGAAGTGTTTTTTGTGACACCTTCTTTTGATGATGTATTGCTCGCTTTATCATTCAGTTTTGAAACCAGTAAATCATAGAGGTTGATCGTATCTAAATGTAATTCAAACTGTTCGGCAGGCGTCAATTTGACATGTCCTTTTAGCATTTCTAACTGACCTAACTGTAGTAACTGATTACTAGTGGCTTGTTGCCTCACTGACAGGTGCTGATTATTTAGTTGCCAGTCAGTTTGAAAACTCAGTTGTTTTTTATTTAGAACGGCTTGGCTATTATTTAAATTAATATTGAGTTGTTGATTTTGAATTAATGTGTTAAATCCAATCATATCAAGCTCATCAATATTTAATGCCAGTTTGCTTTGATTTAAGGTAATGTTATCAGGCTTTAGTGTTACTTGATGAGCCAGACTTAGCGAGAGTTTGCCGCCAAGCTTATTGAGTAAAGTTGGCGGTAACAAATAATAGATACTGGCGAGATCAAAAGTCTTGAGATTCAGTTGATAGTCAGACTTTATTTCCTCTCCTTTGGCGTCAACATGTAAATTTAAATCAAGTGGGGCACCATTGATTATTGCACTGAGCTGCATCGTTGCTTGCTGCTCAGAAGATGTCGCTTGTAACTGATTGATATCTAATTGCTTTACCGTAATTTTGTGTGGCTGATCGAAATGTTCAAATACCAGATCAAGCTCGGCTATAGTGATATTGTCTGTCTTAATTAACCAGTCTTTTACGGGCTTTTGGGATGAACCATCATTTGGGGATGAATTGTTTGGGGTGGGTGGTGTGGTAGATTGAAAGTGATTTAAATCGACACCGGCTACTTTCAGCGATGACTCATTTTGGTCTGCAACAAACATAACCTTATGTAAAGCCAGCTTTTCAATTTCAATTTCTTTATCCAACAATCCCCATAAGCCAATATCTATTTCAGCAAAATCAATTTTAGCGGTTGCTTGCTGTGACAGGTTAATGGTTTGTAAATCACTTAAAGAGAGTTTTAATAAAAATGGATTCAGACGTATGTGTGAACTCTCGGAGAGTTGCAACGAAAGTGGTTTGAGTTGGTCGTTTAATGACCAGTTGATAAGTGTCGGACTCAGTGCCCAGATCAACAGTAAAATGAGTAAAATTGGCAGTATCAACCAACGAACAATAAAACCTAATAGTTGATAGCTGATTGACCCAAAGGTATGTTTAGTGTTTTGCGGTGAAGCCTGGACCGAAGCGGTATTCATGAAAATGACAAACTGATTGATTGTGCCGAATATTCTACCCAAACCAATCTGCATATTCCAATCTGGATACTCAAAGGATCGAATAAATCCTGCTTTACCAAACTTAAACGAAATAATTGGCTGGGATTTTTGCTAAATTTTCTTGAGCGAAGCTCGATAATTCATCTTGAGTATTTCTATTATTATGATTAATGAAACTCGGACTTGTTGAATTATCAATAAGTGATAATCTGTTGATTTAATTACCATTTAATCTATTGCGGGGGCTATGTTTTAATTTTAAACCTCTGTATCTCATAATTAATATAAAAAAGGATTCTCTCCGTGGAACAACTAATCTCTACCGCCAGCTTTGTTGTCATTTTATTTGGATTGGTCTATTTGCGTTCGCGTAATGCCAATATTGAAATTAAAGTGCCAGACATTATTGTGGCGGTTATGCCGGCGATGCTCTTTTTAATTGCAACAGGGAAGTTATCAAAATTTGAATTAAGTGAAAGTGGATTAAAGATAGAAACGGCAATATCAGAAGCAGCCAAAAGCAAGATTTCTGGGCTTGAAAAAAATGTGCATCTGGAAAAGTTACCTGCTCAATCGCTCGCTTCTGATGATAAAGCCAGTCTGGCAGAAATTCCCCGACTGATTGACCAAAAGACTGAAGCTTTATCTTTTAGAATGGGGGTGAGTGATTATAAAGAAGACATTATTTATCATTATATGCAAGAGCTTACTGCTAAGCCTTACTTGAAGCATTTGATCTTTCTCGACAAAGAGGGACAGTTTTTAGGCATTTCCCCAGTTAAACCATTTGTCAATGCCAATCCAAATAAAGGAAGTACTTATCGGCAATTGGCTAACAGTCTGGCAAAAGGTGACCGGAGTTGGATTGAAGCTAATATTCCTGAGATTGTCATGCGTGAAAATGCACTGAATACGAGCACTTCACGCAGCGAAGCACTGTCGAAAATGATCGAATTGCATGTAGATGAACTTCCCGTGATTGATCAGCAGGGAGATTTGGTTGGTATGGTTGAGCGAAACTTTATTTCGAGTACTCTGTTGCTTGAAATTGCATCGAAAGTCAAAGTGAAAGAATAAAATTTGTTGCCGGCCTTGCTTGTAATTGTCATGGGGGTTACAAAGGTGTTGGGCCTTGTGAAGCGATGCCATAAAAATATGCTATGATCGGCAAAGATGTTATCCATATTTAATAAATAGTCAGACTCAATGAATATATCTTTGCCCGATTTTAATCGCGCCAAACTGCTGGTGATTGGTGATTTAATGCTAGATCGTTACTGGTATGGTGGCAGTTCTCGAATTTCGCCCGAAGCGCCAGTCCAAGTAGTGAATGTGGGCCAGGTTGAAGAACGACCTGGCGGAGCAGGAAATGTTGCATTAAATATCGCCAGTTTAGGCTGTGACGTTAATTTAATTGGGATTACTGGTGATGATGAAGCCGCCGACAGTTTATTAACCCGGTTAACCGCAGCCCAGGTTAACTGTGATTTTGAGCGAGTCAAAGGGATCCCTACCATTACCAAATTACGGATTATCAGTCGTCAACAACAGCTGATTCGGCTGGATTTTGAAGAGCATTTCCAAGGGCGCGGCACTGCTGGATTAGTGGCTCGAATGCGTCGTCATATACAAGATTGTGGCGCTGTGATTTTATCGGATTATGCCAAAGGAACTCTGGATGATGTCCAGTCACTGATTGTTGAGGCTAACCTGCATAACATCCCTGTGCTGGTCGACCCCAAAGGGACCGATTTTGCGCGATATCGGGGAGCGACCCTGGTTACCCCGAATTTACATGAGTTTGAAGCCGTTGTCGGGTATTGTAAAGATGAGCAAACGCTGGTTGCCAAAGGGCAGGCATTGTTGAATGAAAACCAGTGGCAGGCGTTGCTGATAACTCGTGGTGAACACGGCATGACACTCTTGCGCCATAATCAACCTGAAAAACATTTGCCGGCTTTAGCGCGTGAAGTCTTTGATGTGACCGGTGCTGGAGATACTGTGATTGGTACATTAGCCAGTGCGCTGGCCGCAGGAAGTTCATTGGAAGATGCGGTTGCCTTGTCAAATATTGCAGCAGGAATCGTGGTTGTTAAGCTTGGCACTGCGACCGTAAGTGCTTATGAAATCAGGCGCCAATTGCGTCAGTCGGGAGAATCTGGCAGAGGCGTTCTAAGCCGCCAGCAGTTAAAAATGGTTGTTGAAGAAGCAAAAGCCCATCATGAAACAATTGTCATGACAAACGGTTGCTTTGATATTTTACACGCCGGTCATGTTGCTTATTTACAAAGCGCCAAGGCGCTTGGTGCTCGATTAATTGTTGCGGTTAATGATGATGACTCGGTACAGCGTTTAAAGGGCGAAGGGCGTCCAATTAACCCAGTCGAACGAAGAATGTCAGTATTGGCTGCATTGGGGTGTGTTGATTGGGTTGTGCCGTTTGCTGAAGATACACCAAGAGATTTGATTGTAGATATTATGCCTGATGTTTTAGTAAAAGGTGGTGATTATCAGGTTGAGCAAATTGCAGGGGCGAAAGAAGTCATAGCTAACGGCGGTGAAGTAAAAATACTGGGGTTTGTTGATGGCGTATCGACAACCAAGATCATCGAAACGATTCACCAGAAAACGTAATGATTGACTGTTTTACAGGATTGTTGAGTCACTGAGAGATAATCATGTCATTAACAAAGCATAAACCTTGGATTTTAATTGTCGGAAGTGGCTTTGCCTTATTCGCGGTGTTACTGGGGGCGTTTGCCGCTCATGCACTCAAAACACAAGTTGACGCTTATTCGCTAGGAATTTTTAAAACGGCGGTGAACTATCAAATGAACCATGCATTGGGTTTATTGGTGATCGGTGTACTTAAATCGATCAATCGATTTTCTACACACTATTTAAATTATGCGGCCATGGCGATGATTGCCGGTATCTTGTTGTTTAGCGGTTCGCTGTATTTACTTGCGTTGCTTAATATTAAATGGTTCGGGGCTATTACTCCGTTAGGGGGATTGTTGTTTTTGATTGGCTGGGGGTTGCTGATTTATGCGCTGCTTACTGATGGAAGGGCAAACCAAGCTAAAACCAGTGATTAGTTTTATCTGAATGCATTTTAATCATCCACTTGGTGCCATCGATAAATAGAAAATATTCATGACTGAAAATCCTCAATTAAAACATAAAGCACAAATAATGAATATTATTGGCTGGGTACTACTGCTTATTGGCATTATTTTATATATTTTGCCTGTTGCCTTTGAATGGTTAGGGCATTATTCCGGTTTATTGGCTTTTGTATTTATTTTTTGTGGGATTACGCTTCTTAAATTAAGGAAAGATCAGCTTAACCGCTAATTCTCCCGTAATTATTTCAATTATTCTTATAAAACAAAATAAAAACATGTAAGACATTGGCCATACCAGTTGTCAGATGATGCCTTTATTTGAGCGAGTGTTTGTCTGTTTTTTTACTAGGAAAAGTACGTAAGTTTATTAATCATTATTCTTATCTATTTGATTTCAATGAATTAAAAGGTAAAAGCTTATAAACACCAGTATCAGGTTTCTATGCAAGTCAAGCAAATCCGCTCTTGTTTAGTTTGGAGAAAAAAGTAATCTAGATAACAAGTGTTAAGGACAATACTGGACGCAAGGGAAACATGGAGAGGGACGAACTATTCATGGACATGATACTTAGGGAGATTGCAAGGAGCAAAGTTTTCACGGAAGAGAACCAGAGGAATGTAAGAGGGTAGCCAATGTGCTGCCCTTTTTACTTTTTACATTGCCTGATTACAGAGTTTGCAGAACTATAAAGCCAATCGAGCGTAGTGATTCAATTTCAATAGCTAGAAAATATTGTATATTTCCTCATGCGTTTAAATTATTTTTGACTGGTCATAAACCCAATTCTATCTTCAATGCCCAGATATTCATAAACTCTTTTGGGATATTCGCCTGGCTTAAGGACATTCTCAATTTTTAAATCCTGATGCTCCTGCAAGTTGATGATAAGCGCCTGAAGCGGGGGTATGTCGGGGTTATAGACTAAAATTTCGGGGCGTAACATATCTTGTGGATCAACACTGACCACCAGACCGATACTACCATCATTTAAGCTGACTACACTGCCTGGTGGAAATATGCCCAATGTGGAAATAAAGGTCTGTACCAACTCATTGTCGAGTTTGTCTTTAAATTTAGAATACATGGTTGCCAAGGCAATTTTGGGGGTTAACGCATATTCTGGGTTTGATGGATTACACAAGTTATCATAAGTGTTGGCAATACTGACAATTTTCACCAAGTCGGGAATTTCATCACCTTTGAGTTGGTTTGGAAAACCCGTACCGTCAACAAACTCGTGATGCAATTCGATAATTTTCAAAACATTTTGTGGCATGCCTTCTACTAATTCGCACAACTTACGACCAACTGGCGCGTGTTGTCGATAAACGCCCATTTCTGCTTTATTCAATTTAGACTTTTTGTTAACAATTGGACCTGGTAATTCAACTTTGCCCACGTCATGCAATAATGCCCCCCGCGCTAAATGACGTAGTTCATCGCCTTGGATGCCGCGAGCGGCAGCCAGACTTAAACTTAAAATTGTTACATTGATTGAGTGGTTGTACATGGTATGTGAGCCGGTGCCTAAATTCACCAGATTGGTGAGGATTTCTCCTTGGGATTCAAACTCTCCGGCCAGTCCATCAACCAGACCAGCTGCATCACGAATCGCATTAGCAGGTTCAGTCTTCAATTCGTGTGTTAATTTGCGGACTTTGGCCGCCTGTTCCTTATATTTTTTGGCAACGCTGCTGCGCCGTTTGCGGTACTTGTCAGCATTTTCCAGTTTGGTCTTTTTCTCTCGCCATCGGTCTTGCGTGACAGACTCCGAATCACTTGTCGATTGTTCATTGCTGGCACTTTGGCTTTCATGTGCCACTTTGATATCGCTTTGCTCGGGAAATACTGTGACTTCACGTAATCCCAATTGTTTAATCACCTGAATATCTGTTTTTGACGTAATTTTGAACTTGGAGAACAAGAAAGGGTGCTTGGTCCAAGGTAATTCAATATCTACAACAAAGCCAACAAGTAATTTTTCAACTGGTATTTTAATTTTTTTCGATTTTGCCATTGATGCCCAAACATTTGCTGCCTATATAATAAGTTTAGAATGTCTATCGCAATTTTTCATTTTGAAATTGATGTTTGCGGCTTTGACTTTGGAGGGAGATAGATATTTTTATTTCAAAAAAATAATTTTACTAGATATATCAATCAACTATATCATCTTTAGTACAATATCCGGGTTTGTTGACTGAGTCATAGAAACAACCACAGAATTACCGTTAATATCATCGTATAATAACCACTCGCTTTAAGTTAACAAAATTATATTGGCTGGATAATAGTGATGGAAAAACAACAAATTATAGAAGCAGCGGTATTTCGTCGCTTGTTGACACATTTGGATAATCATAAAGAAGTTCAAAATATTGACTTAATGATATTGGCAGACTTTTGTCGTAATTGCCTAGCGAAATGGATGGTTGCTGAAGCACAGGCTAACGGGGTCGAATTAGATTATGAGCAAGCCCGTGAGCATGTTTATGGCATGCCTTATGAAGAATGGAAAGCGCAATATCAACAAAGAGCTACGCCTGAACAAATGGCGGCATTTGAAGCAAAACAGGCTGAAAAATCAACTAATTGAAGACTTTTCTAAATGCAAATAAAAATAGGCGTTCTATAATGCAACTGACTTGGTATTTTGACTTTATTTCTCCTTTCGCGTACTTGCAGTTACAGCGTTTTCAAGAGTTACCTGAAAGTGTCAATGTGGTGTATAAACCTATTTTATTTGCTGGTTTGCTTAATCATTGGCAAAATGTTGGTCCTGCTGAAATTGTACCAAAACGTCAGTTCACTTATCAGTTTTGTTATTGGTACGCCCGTAAAAATAATGTGCCATTTAAAATGCCACCCGCCCATCCCTTTAACTCATTATTTGCTTTACGTCTGGCAGTAGCACTGGGTAATCAATTAAGCGTGATTCAAACGATTTTCAACGGAATCTGGCGTTATGGCTATGCTTTGGAATCGATCGAAGCGATGCGTTACTTTGAGGAACAGTTTGCCAGAGATGATTTAGCTGAGTTGGTGTCACAAGCATCGGTTAAAGAACAACTAAAACACAATACACAGCTGGCGGCTGAGCAGCAGGTTTTTGGTGTGCCAACTTTTACAGTTGCTGATGGACAAGAAAATTTTTGGGGACTAGATGCCTTTGATATGCTTGTCGATTTTATCCAATCACCACAATCATTTAATGATGAAGAAATGTTGCGAGTTAAGTCATTACCAGAAGGCATTCAACGAAAGCGCTGAGCTGATTATATGAGTTAACGTTACTCATCAGTTTATTTTATTGGGTGTATCAAAACCAGAAAACTGTTGAGCGACACCGCTGACTTGTTCCAGGTCGAGTTGAAATACAATTCCTGAACCTGACTGACTGACAAATTGTCCTGCCTCTTCAATCGTCTGATAAATTGCCTGGCTTAAAGTGGCTTCAACTATAAATAAAATAACATCTCGCTGGGTTTCTAAAGACAAACCTAAAAAAGTTTTGTGCAAATTAATACCTTCTCCGCGCGCATTATTAATAATCGTAGCGCCTTTTGCGCCTGCTTGTCGTGCCGCTTCAATGATGTTATCAGTTTGGGTGTCGTCAACAACGGCAACAATTAATTTAAATGGCATGGTATCAGTCCTGTCAGTTTGTTAATTCAAAATTTCACCAGGTTTTTAAGTTTCATTTTTTAGGATGAATCAATTTTTTACGTTGTAGTTTGAGTTCTTGGTAATACCGGCTTCTCAATTTTTGTTTGACTTTATATTCCGATATTTGAGCATAAGCCATCACAGAAATTATCGGAAATAAACTGGCAAATGCAATAAGCCCAAACCCATCAATGAGTGGGTTTCTGCCCGGAATCGCATCAGCTAGTCCAAGTCCCAAAGCGGTAATCAGCGGGACGGTGACGGTAGATGTCGTCACGCCGCCTGAGTCAAACGCTAAAGGAATAATCAGTTTAGGCGCACGTAGTGTTTGTACAATTACAATGGCATACCCAATGGTAATAAACCAGTGGATAGGGTAACCGGTTATTATTCGCCATATGCCCAAGGTGATCCCAATCGCAACTCCAATGGCAACAGATACCCTTAATCCCCAAAAGCTGATTGCGCCACCCGATACTCGATTGGCTTTGAGTGCTACCGCTATCAAAGCTGGTTCGGCAATGGTTGTGCTGGCACCAATTAGAAAACCAAATAAGTAAATCCACAGATCACTGCTGGTGTTATTGGATAATTGCGTAGCCATTAATTTACCGATAGGAAATAGTGCTTTTTCTAATCCTAAAATAAATAACACCAATCCAATAATGACCAGTATAAAGCCGTTGATGACCTGCTTTAGATGCTTAATCTTTTTTCGAATGATAAACAGACGAAAACCAAAAATAACCAGAGTGATTGGCAATATATCTCTACAAATATTTAACAATGTTGAGAAAAACTCTGCGCTCCAGTTCATCGCGATGCTTCAGATTAATGAAAGATGCCGAAGAGCATAACGGCAATAATTGGGGTTAATACTGCAAAAGCTATCAACCCAAAACCATCGGTCATGGGGTTTCTGCCTTTAATTGAATTAGCCAGTCCGACACCCAAGGCAGTAACCAGCGGAACAGTAATGGTTGATGTAGTAACGCCACCACTATCATAGGCAATTGCAATGATTTCAAGTGGGGCAAATAAGGTGAGCAAAATTACGAGTAAATAACCGCCAATAATTAACCACTGAATTGACCAGCCTCGCAAAATTTTAACGATGCCAATGATGATGGCAACCCCCACTGAAATCGCTACGGTAATTCGCAGGTTGTTAGCGTAACTTTCTAGTTCGGTTGTGTTGTTTTGAATATGTCCAATGACTGATGCTGCATGAGCGGCTTCTTTAGCGACTGTCATTAAGGCTGGCTCGGCAATTGCTGTTCCAAATCCAAGTGAAAATGCAAAAACTATTAGCCAAAATAAACTGCCTTTTTGGGTGAGATCGTAAGCCATACTTTCGCCAATTGGAAATAATGCCAATTGTAGTCCCTGAATAAAACAGGCAAGTCCCAGTAGGACGCAAATTGATCCAAATAAAATTTCAACAATATTTGGAATGGGTTGCTGCATGACAACCGTCTGGAAAAACAGAATCACCATTACGATAGGCATTAGGTCGCGCAAGCTCTCTTTGAAAGTGGCTATAATTTCTCGCATTCATTCTCCGTTGATTGGGTGCCTTAATTGAGTTTAGTCAATTAACCGTTAAACTACCTAAACTGAGTCTTAGCTATACAGTTAATTGACAAAATCTTTAACAAAATCAGCTATTTTTTTTTACAAGGATATGAGTAAAATAGTGTTAAGTCTGTTTCAAATAACGAAAGAAATCATTTATGAGTAAAGCAATCGAATCTTCTCAAACCCCTTACCAAAACACGCAAGAAATTCTTAAAGAGCAAGTCGTTCCCCAACGACCGTTACCGGCGCTTAACTTACCGCGTCAGGATTGCGAAGTGCGTGAAGCTAATGAATATCAATCTGCCGGTATTTTAATGCGCCGCCTAGCTGACACTATTATGCAGTGGCGTAGTCAATTACCCGAAGACGAAGAGCCTGCGATCTTGGCTATCATGCATGGCGGATTGCAAATTAGTGTTGAGCGCTTGGCACAAGAGAGTTTTCACGGTATTCGCATCGAAGGGAATATGAATGGAAGCCCCTGTATGTTATTGGCACACCAATCAACGGTGCAATTATTATGTTTTGTGAAAAAGGTAGAAAAGCAGGAAAAGCGATGACGTATTGGATTTATTATTGACGGGGAAGAAGAAGAGGTTTAAAAAAACCTCTTAAAATAAGTGGTTATATGACCAAAATTTAAAAAAAGCGATGGTTTTTTCTAGCGATTGCAAATGCTTCTTCTATACTTAAATTAGCAGGATGCGATGTGAGGTTAAGGATAAATAGTGGCAATAATGGAAATGATGAAGTAAAGGGTGTCAATTTGGACGGTCAATTTCGAAGAGCAAAATATAATTATCTGTTAAAAGATTATCACTATCTGGAAAACAGTTATGTTAGCAAGCCGATGCAAAATCCACTTATTTCACAGCGTGATCGAAAAATAAAGCGGAGTCGGCAGTTTGAATCGGCGTTGGGAATCAGTCGTTTAGTTGTTTCTATTTGTTTTATTTTTGGTTTTTTATTGTTGTGGGTGGCTTAGCGCTTAAAATCCATCTGCATTCAATTCAAAGGCATGAATATTTACTTTTGTTTTACTCAATTCACCTTTGCTAAGATGTGGCACCCTTAAGTTAATTAAGGGTGATGTTCAGCTAGGATTTATCGATATGTTTTAGTGTGTGGTCCGAGTTTAAGATCATCTGACCTAAAACAAACGCCAATATAAACTGTGATTTTATTCGCTATCAGGCACAAAAACATAACCGATTCCCCAGACCGTTTGTAAATATCTGGGTTTAGCTGGATCTTCTTCAATCATGCGGCGCAGACGTGATACCTGGACATCGATACTTCGCTCTAACGCACTATAATCGCGGCCTCTTGCCAGGTTCATCAGTTTGTCGCGAGACAATGGTTGGCGAGGATTGGTAACCAGCGATTTAAGGACCGCAAATTCGCCACTGGTCAAGGTTAATGGTTCGCCCTCTCTGGTCATTTCTCGTGTTGCCAGATTGAGCTTAAACTGACCAAACTCAATTATTTTTTCTTCACCGCTGGGGGCGCCAGGCAATTCTGTGGTTTTTCGGCGTAATACCGCCTTAACTCGAGCAAGCAGTTCTCTGGGGTTAAAGGGTTTAGCTAAATAATCATCAGCGCCCAGTTCCAAGCCGATGATGCGGTCAACATCATCTCCTTTAGCTGTTAACATAATGATTGGAATATTATTATCTTCGGCTCTCAGGCGTCGGCAAATTGATAAACCATCTTCTCCTGGCAACATCAGGTCTAATACCATTAAGTGATAATTCTCTCTTTCTAAAAAACGATCCATTTGTTCCGAATCTGCCGCTGCTTTTACGATGAATCCCTGCTCTTTAAAATATCGTTCCAATAAACTTCGTAAACGCAAGTCGTCATCAACAACCAGGATTTTCTGCGTTTCTTCACTCATTGCTAGCCCCTTTTTAACCTGTCTTCTGTCTTACCTGTGAGGATGTCTGTCGGTAATTGCCTGAACTGGTCAGCCAATTCATTATATCTAAGGAATAACCATTTGATAGACAAAGATTTTTTTAATATTCCCAGTTACAGAGTATAACCCAATTTTTGAGTAATAAGAAAAATGTATATTGTATCAATTGTGAAATAAGTTTAATCGCAGACTTTTCTTGAGAATTTCTGCTGAAAATACTGGTGAAATGTATATAATCGCCAATCCAATTATCAACGATGTTCTGTTAATCCCATTATTATTAGTTTGGTTAGTTCATCAGATTGTTTATCAGGAAGTTTTATGTTCAATATTGCTGAAAAAATAGCCCGCGAATTGTCTGTTGATACTGCTCAGGTTGTTGCCACTATCAACCTGCTTGATGAAGGTGCCAGTGTTCCTTTCGTTGCTCGTTATCGAAAAGAAGTAACTGGTGGACTTGATGATAGTCAGTTACGCGATCTCGAAGAACGACTTGGTTACTTGCGAGAGCTTGAAGACCGGCGCCAAGTGATTTTAAAAAGTGTCGAAGAGCAAGAAAAGTTATCTCCCGAACTTAAGCTCAGCATCGAAAATGCTGAAACCAAGAGCGAACTTGAAGATCTTTACTTGCCTTATAAGCCAAAACGTCGCACCAAAGCACAAATTGCACGCGAAGCTGGCCTTGAACCTCTGGCACAGCAATTACTCGACAATCCACAGCTTAATCCCGAGGAAACTGCACAGGCCTATATTGATGCTGATAAAGGGGTGCCTGATGAAAAGGCCGCATTAGATGGCGCAAAACAGATTCTTATGGAAAACTTTGCGGAAAATGCCACATTGTTGGCTGCTATCCGTCAATATTTGCAAGAACATGCATTAGTCAGGTCAACCGTAATCAGTGGTAAAGAAGAAGAAGGGCATAAATTCAGCGATTATTTTGAATATTCCGAAAAGCTCGACAAAATCCCATCGCATCGAGCTTTGGCATTATTTCGTGGTCGCAATGAAGGAATCATTTCATTAGAGCTGATTGTTGACGAAGCGATGTTAAAAGATGAAAAAGCCAGAAATTACGCACAGCACCTGATTTTCAAACATGCCGGCATTGAGCTTCAAGGCAGACCTGCTGATGACTGGTTGCAAACAGTGGTATTGTGGACTTGGCGGGTAAAATTGCATAACTTTTTTGAAACTGAACTTTTGGGTAAATTACGCGAAGAAGCTGAAACTCAGGCCATTGGTGTATTTGCCAATAATTTGCGAGACTTGCTAATGGCCGCACCAGCTGGAAAGTTTGCGACCATGGGAATGGATCCAGGATTGCGCACTGGCGTTAAAGTGGTCGTGGTTGACGACACCGGAAAATTACTCACGCAATCAACTATTTTTCCTCATGCACCGCAAAATCAATGGGATGCTTCGTTAGCCAAACTGGCGACTATTTGTCAGTTAAATAAGGTTAAGCTGGTCAGTATTGGAAATGGTACTGCTTCCAGAGAAACTGATCGTCTGGTGGCGGAATTGATGAAGAAACATCCTGAACTGGGTTTGCAAAAGATTGTTGTCAGTGAAGCCGGGGCTTCGGTTTATTCTGCATCAAAGCTGGCTTCTGAAGAATTTCCTGATTTAGATGTCACATATCGCGGGGCAGTTTCAATTGCCAGACGCTTGCAAGATCCGCTGGCTGAGCTGGTTAAAATTGAACCTAAAGCTATTGGTGTTGGACAATATCAGCACGATGTCAGTCAAAGTCAGCTGAGCAAAATGTTAGCTAGCGTTGTTGAGGATTGTGTAAATGCTGTAGGCGTTGATCTCAACACCGCTTCTGCTCCCTTGCTAACTTACGTGTCGGGATTAAATAAAACTCTCGCGCAAAATATTATTCGCTTTCGAGAACAAAATGGTCGATTTGCGAATCGCCAACAATTAACTGAAGTTGAGCGACTTGGACCAAAAGCTTTTGAACAGGCAGCTGGTTTTCTTAGAATTACCGATGGTGATAATGCCCTCGATAAATCAGGCGTTCACCCAGAAACCTACCCTATTGTTGAAAAAATGTTGGCCAAAATTCAAAGCAATATCGATGCTGTTATGGGGAATAAAACCGTGCTTAATCAACTTAATGCTGCAGATTATGTTGAAGAGAAATTTGGCTTACCAACAATTACCGATATTTTATCCGAACTAGAAAAGCCTGGCCGAGATCCTCGTGGTGATTTTAAAGCCGCCAAATTTAAAGAAGGTGTTGAAAAAATTGCTGATTTGAGTAATGGCATGGCACTTGAGGGTACGGTAACAAATGTGACCGACTTTGGTGCATTTGTGGATATAGGTGTACACCAGGACGGATTAGTTCATATTTCGGTTATGAGTGATAAGTTTATTGCTAATCCGCGCGATGTGGTTAAAACCGGTGATATTGTTAAAGTCCACGTAATCGATGTTGATGCTAAACGCAAGCGAATTAGTTTGTCAATGGTTGGACCAAACCCCGAAGTTGCCCCCAGAGCTGGTGGTAAAAATCAGGGAAATGACAAGGATAAACGCTCATTTAAGCCAAAAAATACGGCTAAAAAGCCGAAACCAGTAAATTCGGCATTTGGTATGGCACTAGCTGATGCACTCAAAGGAAAAAAGTAGTCATTAAACCTCCGAGCAGATAGAAATATGACACAATTCGCAAATTTCTGTTGCAAGGCCTATATCAGTTTGTTATAAATAGCCAACGCTAGCGAATAATACGAAGCCCAGATAAATGGGACCTGCAGACTGGAAACTTTTATAAGCCTCTAATTGAGGCTTTTTTATTGTCCGATTATCTGATGTAAGAAACATTTAATTTGTGTTAAGCGAGAATTTATACGCTTTTTTGCAACTTTAATTTCTGGTAGGCTGTCAAAAAAACAACCCCGCCTATTTTAATGGATACTTTACATGCTTGATTCTCGCGGCTTTAACCTTTTTATGGCCTTTGTCTGTTATCAGTTATTAGTTACGGCCTATTATTTTCAATTTGTTGAAAATATGGAGCCTTGTCCGTTATGTATTTTTCAGCGAATCGGTGTTTTGGCGGTTGGTATCTGGTTTTTGGTCCGCGGCATTCATAACCCCCGTTTGGGTAGCCGTTGGATTATCGTTTATTCTGTTTTGGGACTCATCAGCGCTATATTGGGAGGAGCCGTTTCAGCCAGACATGTTTATTTGCAAAATCTGCCTGAAAGCGAAGTCCCTGCCTGTGGCCCGGCACTTGATTATTTGATGGAAGTCTTGCCTGTCAATGAAGTTATCTCAACGGTATTGGCAGGAGATGGTGAATGTGCCAAAGTCAGTTGGTCATTTCTTGGTATCTCAATGCCTGCTTGGGTACTGATATTTTTTGTTTTTGTTGCTGTTTTAATGATTCGAAATATTTATCGCCACTTAAAGCCTAATAAGCACATCTTTAGTCGATAATCTCGATTTATTACTGAGTCATTTCTGCAAACATCATTGATTTAAATATTGATATTAAGGCAGCCTAGATAAAAGCTGCCTAGTTTGAGATTTTTACTGGTGAGTTATTAAGTTTTACTTTCTTCAGTTTTTAAATGATTCGGTTTTTAAATCTTTCACTTGAAGCAATTCCATTTAAATCAATCAGTTTAAATCAGTCGGTCTAAATTACACTATTTGAGATGAATGGTTATCAATGAAATTCAAGACAGTACTCTTTTGAGTTAAGTTGATATTATCAAACATGGTCTAAAGGGGGAGCTCAACTGATTGGTGCGGGTTGTTGTCAGGTTCTTGGATTTGTGTTGTCATGATGGGCAATCGAAGCGCAAAACGACAGCCTTTTCCTGGCTGTGATTCGACACTGAGCTGGCCACCTAATTGCTCAGAAATAATAAAGTAAGAGACCGATAACCCTAAACCTGTACCCACATTTTCATCTTTAGTCGTAAAAAATGGTTCAAAAACCCTTTTGCGGGTTTTTTCATCCATGCCCGGACCGTTGTCAATAATTTCAACACAGACCATTGCGCCTTCGCGGCGAATAATTAATTCAATGATTGGCTTGAATTCTTTCTCGTCTTTAAGGGCTAATGCTTGCGCGGCATTAATCAGTAAGTTTAAAAATACTTGTTCTAACTGGTTTTTTTGCGCCATCACATAGCCAACATCTGGCGAGTAAGTTTTCTTAATTTCTATTTGTCGAAAATCAAATTTTTTGCGTTGATTATAGTTCTTTGCTGAAAGTCTTACTGCTGCATCCAATGTTTCCTGAACGCTAATTAAGGTTGACTCCTGATTGGCTGGACGAGAAAAACTTAGCATGTCTCCAACAATGCGTGCTGCGCGTTCTCCAGAGTGTAAAATTCCATCGAGAAACTCTAAAATGCGCTGTTTAACCAAATAATCATTGAGCGCTTTTAAATCAATTTCGGCTTCTTTAGCGACGACTTGGTTTCTGGCTAAATCAAGAGATAAGCGCCGCTTGATATTTTGTGTGCTTTGCATGATTGCGCCCAGCGGATTATTAATCTCATGTGCCATACCGGCGGCCAAACCACCTAGTGATAACATTTTTTCGGTTTGTACTAAGGTTTCGTCAATTTTTAATTTTTCAGTGATATCGTCAATACGAATAACTTCACCTTGTTCTTCTTCACGTAATGAAAAAATCGGATAGATCATCACTTCAAGGGTTTTAGGTTCATGATTAATTTTTATTTTAAATTGAAAACACAAATTTTGATTTTGGTTTTCCTTATTTTCTGACGCTTTCTTTATTTGGATATAAAGTGCAGGAAATAAGTTAGAGAGCTTTTCTCCAATAGCCATTTTGGCGGGTACATTTGTCATTTTTTCTGCTTCGATATTCCATTGCATAACTCGATACTGTTCGTCAACGGCAATAATTCCTGATGGCATTGAGTCTATCAGCTTTTCTAAATAATTTTGAATTGAGTTGGCATATCGTTCAGCCATTTCTCGACTTTGTTTTTGCTTTTTAATTTCAGTTGAGTGCTCTGCAATTCTCAGTTCGAGAAGATTTCTGGTTTTTTCCAGTGCCTCTTTTGATTCATCAATTTCTTTTTCAACTTCTAACCGATGAGAAATATCAGTGACAAATTCGATATAGTGAGGTTTTTCTAGCCAGCTTGCCATGCGGGCTCGACACTCCACCGGAATTCGTTGTCCCGATTGAGTGCGATAGCGAGTTTCGTAACTAACTGTTCCGCCGCTACGCATAATATTGACCAGTTTGGGATGGCGATGTAAATAGCAATCAATATCAAGATCTAGTGCTGAGAGTTTTTTTAACTCATCTTTTGAATAACCTAGTGACTCGCAGGCTTTTTGATTGACTTCAACAATTCGGCCTTCAATTGAAATTAAAAATACCATGTCAACGGCTTGATCAATCAACAGCCTGAAGTCTTGCCGAGTTTCATCCCAACGCTGTGCCTGATCGGATTCCCAGTTTAATAAATAAAATGCTGGGTAAGCAATAATCGCGAGCGTAATACAGGCAACACCAAGCTCTAGTGCTGCTTCGCGCCAGTTGTAATCGCCATCTAACCAAAAGTTGATGCTCAATGCACTAATCGCAGGTAAAAGTGCAGCAATCACGATTAACGTTGCGGTTAAACTGCGTATTGTCCAATAGCGAGCAAACTCAAACGGTTTACTTGATTGAGAATTATTCGTTTTATTCATGAAATTAGTTTAGCGTATTTTGCGATAGTTCGCAGCGATTGCTGTGTAAATGCTTGGTTTTTCTGGATGAATATTAAACAACTTTCGTTCAAGAATGAATAGTAAAAAATATTTCCGGGAAAAAAATTTTGCAGCCAGCGGTTATTGTGGTAAAAACTTAAGAGTAGGTATTGAATAAATTGAGGAGCCTGGCAAGCATGTCAGATAAAAATCTAGATGGTGAGAAATCCGTTCAATGCATTAACAGTGCGGTTGACAATTGGTTAGCAGAAAGAAATCAATTACTCGTTCAATATTTTCGGTTATCGGGTAATCGCAATAGTCCTTCACTACCCGATGGAGAGCAGATCAATCAGTTTTGTGGTTTACTTATTGATTATGTATCTGCTGGTCACTTTGAAGTGTATGAACAAATTGTTGGTGCATGTGAAATCAATGGGGCTGAAAGTATTCAATTATTAGAAAAACTTTACCCTGAGATATCTGAAACAACAGATATTGTTGTTAATTTTAATGATAAGTATTCGCAATTTGTAGAAGATGCGGCTTTCGATCATCTCGATAAAGATTTATCTGTGCTTGGCGAAGCCATTGCAAAGCGAGTGGAGCTGGAAGATAATTTAATTGATACCTTGCGCACTAAACATTAAAAAAATAACTAAAAATTGTTTGGTGAACTTTTTCATTTAACATTTCATATCAATAATCGTATTGCAGAATAATAGTAACCGAACGTTTGTAGTTACTCAGGTTTTGATTTTGTATTGGGGATTTCAAATATGATTAGAGTCATCATAGAAAGACATATCAAAGATGGGTGTTTAACTGACTATCTAGATATGATTCGCAGAGCACGTAAACAGGCAACTGCGATTGACGGTTTTATTGCGGGCGAATTACTTCAGGTAAAAGACTTACCAACTTGTGCATTTATTATTTCAAGTTGGGAAAATTATGAAGCTTGGCAAGTGTGGTGTGATTCTGCTGATCGTAAAGCGGTATTGCAAGATATGCGGCCTTTACTAACTCAAGATGAAAAAGTGACTGTGTTGGAAAGTAGTCAGTTAATGAGTTAATAAAAACCGCAAAAAATTTATTACTGTTTCTTTTTAACGTAGAGCACCAGGTTGTGATCTATTAATTTATAGCCAAGCTCTTCGGCAATTTGAGTCTGAAGTTTTTCAATATCTTTATTATAAAACTCAATAACTTTTCCGGTATCAACACAAACCATATGGTCGTGATGTTCATCACCACTGAGTTCAAAAACAGCATGACCATCTTCAAAATTATGTCTAGAGACTAATCCCGCAGACTCAAACTGAGTTAATACTCGATAAACGGTTGCCAAGCCAACATCCTCATCGGCTTCTAATAGTAATTTGTAGACATCTTCTGCACTGAGGTGTTTCTGTTCAGAATTTTCGAGAATATTCAGTATCTTCAGGCGAGGCAATGTGACTTTCAGGCCCGCATCTTTCAATTGTTGATTATTCAAAGTACTCTCCCATAATGATGAAAATTCCAATTATTTTACCTGCACAATGGAATTTTTTAGCTTTTAAATGGACTATAAATCCGGATTATATTCTTTTTTTAAGGCATTTTGCACAAATTCATATAGAATACGAAACCTGAGATTGTAATTCATTGTTCAAACTCTGGGTATATACCTTAGCATACAATCAGTTAATAGTGATTATTGTAGGAAATTTCATGCTTAAAAAGTTATTTTTATTGTTATTTATTGTTAGTCTAAGTGGTTGTGTTTACCGTTTGGACATACAACAAGGGAATATTCTGGCGCAACGCGATATTGATAAGCTGCGTCCTGAGCTAACTAAGAATCAGGTGGTTTTTGTATTGGGATCGCCAGTTGTTGATGATGGTTTTGCAGATGATAAATGGGTTTATCTTTACAGTTATGAAAATGCCAATTTAGGTAAAACAACCGTAAAAAAATTAGAGTTATACTTTAATGGTGACAAACTGGTTTCAGCCGCAGGTGATTATGAAATTCCTGAAGCACTTAAAATGTCTCATAATATCGAACAATAAATTGATGAATTGGTATTGTAAACCACTTGCTTATAACTAAATGAGCGCATAATCAGGTTTATTGGCTATTATTTTCAACACGACTGGTGTCTTGATTGTCGCTCTTATTATAATGCGTTTCTTTTTGTTGGATGCTTTGCTCGGGAATGTCGCCACAACCAGTGTGGTTTCTTTGTACTTGTCGGTAATGCTCAAGTAATTTTTCTTTTAGTTTTTCATTTAGCGCGACTTTAGGCTCCAATAAATTGATTGTATGAGCCGCTGTTTTAATTTGTTTTCCATATTGACGGCAATAATGACAAATTAGCAGATGTAATTTGAGTTTAATCCACCTTAAGCCTGTGACTGGCTGGTCCAAATTTTCAGAAAGTTGCTCTGCTACCTGTTTACATGAGGGTAACATTAACATTCTCCTGTTTTTTGAAAATGGTCAATAACCTGCAAAATTTTGTCTCTTCCTCTATGGAGTAATACCCTCAGGTTAGACGGGCTGACGTCAAGAATGTTACAAATTTCATCCATTGAAAGCCCGTTTGCGTCTTTCAGCTTAATAGCGACCCTTTGATTTTCGGGAATATTACCCAGATTCTTTTTAATACATTCTTGTAACTCTGTCGCAAGTAATAATTCTTCTGGCGTATTGGTTTCCCATTGTGATGAGGGAGAAACCCAGTGAGCATTTTGATCAAATCGGGGATCATTACGCCAATTATCCTGCATAGATTCCAGGGAGACAGAGCGAGACTCTTTGCGTTGTCTTGTTTTTGCCTCATTTGCAACAATACGCATTATCCAATTTTTTAAAGAGCTGCGACCTTCAAATTTAGGTAATGCTTTGAGCGCCGAAATCCATGCTTCCTGAATAATTTCATCGGCAATCGCCGCGCCTGCAATTGATTGTGCAATTGAGTACATCAGTGAATAATATTGGGTAAATAGTTTTTCGAATGTGGGCTCGTCGCCTGCAATTAAGCGCTTAATCAATTCTTGTTCTTGATAGGGCAAAGCTTTAACCTCCACAAACCTCACCAAATCTGGTGAATTTGGCAATAAGCGATCAGAGGGTCGCTTGTAGAATCGATTGGAATGAAACCTGTAATGTCATGATAAAAGTATCATTATTAAAAACATTCATTATGCAGGAAATATCAATACGAACGTCACTCATTTAGTGTCATTAATTATAAAGTGCGGCGAACCGCACTTTGATACAAAACAGCGATTACATAAACAAACTGAGTTGTAAGGCAGATCAGGTCAAAAAGACCTTCGACGCTAGAATACCAGATTGAGTTATACATTCAAGTAGATGATTAACAGGGGTCTAATTAGTTAACCGACCATTTTTCGGCAAATCCGGCCGAACTTTCACTATAAACAAACTGATCATCGACCGAAAAACTCACCGCATAAACGATTGCTCCTAGCGGTTTGCCGGCATCTCTGGTGCGTACTCGCCATTGTTTGATTCGGTCTCCAGTTTGTGAGTTCCATAAGCTGATGTCTCTACCCGGTGCGCCCGTGACCAGCTGTTGACCACTGTGAGAAAAGGCTGCAGCACTAATGACATATTCACGTTTTTCGAGTTTTAATTGGCTGATTGGTGCCCCGGTTTGCAGGTTCCAGATTGTCGCATTGCCCAGGGTGCCTGAGGTAAATCCTTGCTTACCGCTGGGATCCAGCTTCAATTTTGTTACTCGAGTGGTATGCTCAAAAAGCTGTTGAGGTTTGCCGGTGCGAGTGTTCCATAGAACAGCGCGATAATCATTACCACCAGTAAATGCCCAAAGCCCATTGGCTGACAAATCAACACTGGCAACTTTCTCGTTTCGATGGCCGGTAAATTCAATTCGACGGCCCGTGTTCATATCGATAAAAATAGCCAGTCCGGTTGTTAATCCAATTAATACGTAGCGGCCCTTATCTGATAGCGCGATTGCGGTGATGTCGGCAGGAGTTTTCCAATAGCCATAAGCAAATCCGGTTTGGGTATTCCAAATCACATAGGTGTCCTGCTGTGCGGTGACAGCCCTTGTGCCGTCAGGTGAAATATTGACGGCCGTAATGCCAGCTCCAGCGTCATCTTCACCGTGCGTCCACTGGAACAGGCGCTCGTTATTTTCGATATTCCACAAGCTTGCGCCAAAGTTAACTGAAGAGACTAAGGCCAAGCGTCCATCGGGAGAAATTGCAGCATCTAAACTGCCAATTGCGCTATGTGGCCACTCTGCCACAGATTGTGGTTTTTTTTCACAGCTTGAAATAATTAAAATGCTAACTGATACCAGAACACAACGCTTTAAAATTTGTAATATCATCCACTTTCCTATAGTTGAATACCGAGAGCTGGCACTTCTTTTTTGTTCAGATACAGTATAGACTGCCATTCTATTTAGGGAAAAGTTCCTGGAATTCATAGAAAATTTAAATAAAAGAGGGTTAATCGTGAAAAATTATATCGCATTATTTGCGCTTGGTGTTCTGCTTGCGGGGTGTCAGGACGCCACAGACAAAGCGGCAGACAGCAAAGCAACAACTGATAAAGCTGCGGCCACTCAGGCTGATACTTCAAAAAATGACGCCACCAAAAGTGATGGCCCTAAAAGCGCCAATCAACAAGCATTAGATAAAATGTCAGATGCTGACAAAATGGCCTATGCCATCGGTGCTAACATGGCTGATGGAATTGCGTCTATCAACCGTGACTTCAATTCAATGGGCATTGATATCAATGTTGTGAAAAAGGGATTTGAAGGTGAAATGAGCAAAACTTCTATCATGACGGATGAGCAAGTTAGAGAGCAACTGCAATCATTCCAGCAAAAAATGCGTACTGCTCAGCAAGAAAAGATGCATGCTGAGATCGAAGCGAAAAAAACGGAAAATGAAGCCTACTTTGCAAAGCTGGAAGAAAAAGGTGGCTACACTAAAACCGAATCTGGCTTATATTATAAAGTCATTACGCCTGCTAAAGAAGGGGCGGCCAAACCATCTGCAACCGACACTGTAAAAGTTCATTACACGGGGACGTTTACCGATGGTGAACAATTTGACAGTTCGGTTGGTAAAGAGCCATTCAAGTTTTCTTTACGCGGCGGTGTTATTCAAGGTTGGATAGAAGGTGTTAAATATATGGATGTTGGTAGTAAGTATCAGTTCGTTATTCCGCCAGAATTAGGCTATGGTGAAAGAGATCGCGGTCCAATCCCTGGTGGTTCAATTCTGGTATTTGATGTTGAATTATTAGAAATTGTACAACCTGAAAAAGCAGATACCACTGCCAAAGGCAAGTAAGTTTGTTGGTTGGTTGAATAGAAAGCCGATATTTAATACCGGCTTTTTTTATGCCTTAAATTTAAAACATTGCATCACTATGGGGTTGTATTTTGCACAATAGGCTTTAATAACTCCATTATTTCCTGATCGGTGACGGGCGGTATGTTCAGAGAAAAAGCCTGGTTTAAACTTAAAATAATGGCCTTGGCCCATAAAATATTCCAAGCGGTTCCCGCGTGACCATCACCTAAAATTGAGTGGCTAGGATGATTCCCAACTGAGTTGGAAACGGTCAAAATATTACCGAATCTTTGCTCATGATAAGCAGGTTTTCCGTATTGATCGCGACTTCCCCAATAATTTTTAAACCACTGCCGCTCATTAAAAAATGCAATATTTTTATGATTATTGGCTATTTCAATCAAGTGATTATCAAACTGGTCATATACTCGATCAATCTTTGCAAGCTCAGTAGCTGATTGAAAAAGATCAAAATTTGGTACCCAATGGGCATTATTAAAAATGCCGACCAATAAAATTTTCACCTGTGGATGGTGCTGGTGAATGGATGCTACAGACTGTTGAATAACATCGATACATTGTTTAATGTCTTGTTTGGTTTGCTTGGTAAGACCTTGAGCAGCATAACGTGTCAGCGCAGACTTTTTGCCAAAAGTATTGATGCCAATTCGAATAATAACCACACCCTTTTGCCAAATCTGAGGTGTTTGGTCCATTAGCGAAATTAATTGCGGAGTCTGCGGAAACCTGCCAGTTAACAGATCCGCACATTCTGCTCCCGAAATTGCAAAATTAAATTTAAAATCCTGTTTGCGAGGTGCACGTAGTTCAGTTTGAAACCATTGAGCTATTCGTGCAATTTTTGAGTTAACGCCCCAACTTCCTGGTTCTCCCAGATCAATAATCGGGTTGCGTAATCGATATAAAATTTCTGTCCATTGCCAGGTAAAAGGGCGATACCTGCCTCCACGAGTGTGTTCATCAAGTGGGAGCAAAATATAATCATGATAGGCATGACTATCTGAGTCTCCCATCACTGCTAAAGGTATTTTTTGCACGTTGCTATCACTCATTGTGTGTAGATTTTTAGGGTTGTTTAACAAATCAAGATCAGTGAGAAATCTATTTTCCTCCGGCCATAAAAAAGTGAACAGAGCACATAAAATAATAATGCTCAATAAAGTTATTGCGGTTTTTAGTCGGGGATAAATCATAAAAGTTAAGTGTCTAAAGTAAGTCGATAGGGTTTTAAATAGTGCAAAGGTAGTTTTAATGAGTTTATTTAAATGATCACGTTATTATATATTAAAAAAGTAAACTTTATTCAATCTTAATCACTTCTCATTAAACCAATTAAATCAATCATTCTAAGCGTAAATTTACAATATTAGTCAAGTGACAAGACTATTTAAGAAAAAATGGTTGTACCTGTTAATAAGTCATATTATTGCGAACCGTTTCACGTTATTCTAATCCAAAGACAAAAAGTGATAAAGAAGCGAACAAGCAATAAACTAAAAGTCATAAAGCAAATAAAAATTGAAAATAAATGGAAGCATTTTGGATGATAAATTAGGTAGTAACAACTGATAATCAAAAAAGATAATCAAAAAAGATAATCAAAAAAGTAGTGCTGGATTATTTCTGCGTAAATAGCGATAACAACTTCCAACTTTATTAAAGTTAGTTATCGACATATTTCTACCCCAGTTTCCTCATCATCATAATCAATTTGAGTTCAATTATTCTCTTGCCCAATTGATAAAAATTACTCGTTGTTTATTGATATCGAATTGCCCAGTTTGAACAATTGTCCCGTTAAATAAAAATTTAGATTAATATTGATGATGGAATCTTGAATTATGCCTTTACTTTCGTCGCTTTTTGCTTCATTTCAATCTAATTCACAAAAGGTTGCCATTGAAGATGAAAAGGGAAGTTATTCGTATGAATACCTAAATCATCTTTCTCAATCAATTGCCATTTATCTCGCTGAGCAAGGTATTTCGCAAGGGCAAATCGTCGGTATTCAAATGCAAAACCGAAAACTGGCTATTGCCAGCATTATTGCATTGTTAAAATCAGGCTGTACTTATTTACCTCTTGATCCGGTTTACCCCGAAAAACGCTTGCAGTACATGGTAAAAAATGCCGATTGTCAGTTTATTCTGAGTGATATTCAAGGTTTAAATTATTCGTCGCAAACCATCGTTTTAATTAATGAACTCGACTTTTCTCAAAGGACAAAGTCGCCGGAAAAGCACGAACAATCAACAACAATTGATGTTGAAGCAAACGCACCAACACTGGCTTATATTATTTACACCTCAGGATCGACTGGTGACCCCAAAGGCGTGATGATGAAATATGAAGTGGTCGATAATTTAATTCAATGGCAGAACAATCAATATCCTGCTAATGCAACATTTCGTACTGCGCAGTTTTCTCAATTAAGCTTTGATGTATCTTTTCAAGAAATTTTTGCAACGCTTTGTTCGGGTAGTACTTTGATTTTATTACCGGAACAGACCAGGCGAGATTTTAAATCACTACTGGAATACCTGATTGACCACAACGTTGAGCGAATCTTTATGCCCTATATTGCGCTACTGCACTTATCACAGTGGGCTGTTCGACTACAAGTTTTTCCTCAGCAATTACTACACGTTATTACCGCCGGTGAACAACTAATTATTAATGAAGAAATTAAACAGTTTTTTCAGCAATGCAACCAAGCAAAACTTTATAACCAATACGGTCCATCCGAAACGCATGTGGTTACACAATATGAAATGCCACAGCAAGTGAACCGCTGGCCAGAAATTCCACCTATTGGTAAGCCTATTGATGGCGCAAAAATTATTTTAGTTGCCGATGCAAAGTTGCAAACATCAAACAGTAAGCAGACTAACCCAACGGGTGAAATATATATTGCTGGTGAAGTTTTAGCTGAAGGTTATATTAATAATCAAACCGAAACTGAAAAGCGCTTTACCCCGATTACTTATCAAGGACAAAAAGTTCTGGCTTATAAAACGGGCGACATTGCTGAAGAACTGCATGATGGAAACTTTGTTTATAAAGATCGTATTGATAACCAAGTAAAGATTAATGGCTATCGTGTTGAAACCAGTGAAGTTGAGGCGGCTTTATTGAGTTGTGCTGATATTACCCAGGTAGCCGTTGCTGTTGCGGGTGAGCAATCAGGTAAACAAACTTTGGTGGGCTTTTTAGTACTTAATGATTCAAATTATGATTTGAGTTACGTTAAAAATGCGCAAAAGGGATCTCAAAGTAAAATTCAAAAAGTAAGAGCAGAAATTGCCAAATCATTACCGGAATATATGATTCCTGAGAAATTGGTTGCAGTAGCTGAGCTACTCAAAACACCAAGTGGCAAAATTGATAGACGTAGTATGCTGGCGAATTTCTCCAATACGCAATCGACGACGCCCAATCAATCCGTACAACTAGATCGACAGGTCACTCAAATTATTTGTGAAGCGCTTAATTTAACGGTTATAAACCCGAATATTAGTTTGGTCGATGCTGGTATGAGTTCGCTTAAAGCTAACACCATCGCTGCTCGATTTTATGATGAACTTGCGCTCGATATTCCCGCTTATAGATTATTTCAATATGCTTCAATTCAAATCTTTTTAAATAGCCTTAGCCAGACAACATCAAAAACTCCGCGTCCTCAAAATGAAACTCATGCTGAGCGTCACTCTCGACAAAAAAGTTCACGAGATATTGCAATCATTGGAATGTCAGTCGCTGTACCAGGCGCAAATACTTTAGCTGAGTTTTGGCATAACTTAATTGAAGGAAAAGAAAGTATTACTTTTTCCTCAGCAGCCAAAGATCTGCAAAACCAATCCAGTGATGAAATCTATGCACGAGGTTTAATTCAAAACCCCACCGAATTTGATGCCGCTTTTTTTGCAATCACACCAGTGGAAGCAGAGTTTATTGACCCACAGCAAAGGCTATTACTCGAACAGTCTTGGTTAGCGTTAGAAGATGCCGGTATTGTTGTGCAAAATTTTGCTGGCCAAATTGGTGTTTTTTGTGGTGTTGGCAATAACAGTTACTATTTAAATAACATCCTGCAAAATACATCGAAACTTGATGCTTATGGTAAGTTTCAGGCAATGATTGCAAACGAAAAGGATTACACCGCGACTAGAATTTCTCACAAGCTGAATCTGACCGGCCCCAGTTTGAGTATTGTGACTGCTTGTTCAACGTCTTTGGTTGCTGTAGTAACTGCGGTTCAGTCCTTACGTGAAGGGACCTGTGATATGGCAATTGCCGGTGCCGCTTCTTTAACATTTCCACAACAGCAAGGCTATCAATATCAGGAAGGTGGCATCTTTTCTAAAGATGGACACACGCGAACATTTGATGCCAATGCCAGTGGCACTGTTTTTAGTGATGGTTGTGCTGTGGTTGTATTAAAACGACTTGATTATGCTATCGCTGATAACGACCAAATTTATGCAGTGATCAAAGGTGCTGCAATAAATAATGATGGCGCGGCAAAAGGCAGTTTTTCGGCACCTAGTATTGATGGACAAAAGAATGTCATTTTGAGTGCGATGATTGATGCGGATGTCGATGCTAAAAATATGGACTATATTGAAGCGCATGGCACCGCGACACCACTTGGTGACCCGATTGAAATTGCGGCGCTACAAGAAGCCTTTGAAAATTATACCGAGAATAAAAATTTTTGCGGTATTGGTTCGCTGAAAAGTAATCTCGGGCATTTAACCGCAGCCGCTGGTGCTGCTGGATTAATCAAAACGGCGTTGATGTTAAAAAATAAGCGTATTGTGCCAAGTCTTCATTTTACACAAATTAATCCAGCGATTGATATTCAAAACTCACCATTTTATATCACGAATCAAATGACAAATTGGCCAAAACATAAAAACGAATTCTTGGCTGGGGTGAGTTCTTTTGGTGTTGGTGGAACAAATGCGCATGTGATTTTAGCTAATTATGCAACAGCGGATAAAAATACGAATCATCCATTAGATTTCAAGTTACCGGTTTGTATCAGTGCTAAAAGTTGTGAAGCGTTACAAGCGTATATTAAACAGTATCAAGACTATTTTAATCAGCTATCACTCAGTTTAACCCAAACATCATCATCTTTTGTTGATCCTAATGATATTGCTGTGAGTATTCTTCAGCATCGTACAGCGTTTGATTATCGTGCCAGTGTTGTAATTGATGATTTACAGCAAGCTTCTTTCAATATGGAAAAATTGCAGCGTCGTATAGATTCTTTTGGACAATCCGTTAGCCAAAAAACGGCAAGTAAGAAAGCATTTAACGCAAAACCATTTACCGCACAAAATATTGTCTATCTATTTCCAGGGCAAGGCACTCAGACATTTAAAATGGGGTGTGCCTTGTATGAAAATATCGAAATATTCAGAGTATATTTTGATCAATGCAATGAGATTTTACAAAATGAACATGGCATCGATATTTTTAATATTATTCATCATCAACCATCAGCATTAAATCAGACCGCATTAGCTCAGCCTGCACTGTTTGTTATTGGGTATTCACTGGCACAAACACTTAATCAACTAGACATTAATCCGACACACTGTTTTGGACATAGTATTGGTGAATTGGTGGCGGCAACTATCGCAGAGGTTTTCGATTTAGCAACAGCCATTAAAGTGATTGTCACACGAGGCAAAGTGATGCAGGCACAACCTGCAGGTGATATGTTAGCGGTACATGCAACACTTGATGATATACAGCCCTATTTAACACAGAGCGTAGTCATTGCAGCTTATAATACTGAAGAGTCCAATGTTTTATCCGGACCGTCGGAAGAGATAGAAAACATTGCTCGCCAACTGAATGCAAAGCAAATTGAAACACGCCAATTAGTAACTTCTCACGCTTTTCATTCGCCATTGATGGTTCAGGCCGAAATTGAATTTATCGAAGCGTTGCAGGGAATTACATTAGCAAAACCAATCATTCCTTTTATTTCTTGTGTTAGTGGAACATGGATTAAGGACAGTGAAGCGCAAGATATTGGCTATTGGGCACGCCAAATTGTCAGTCCGGTTAAATATTATCAAGGTTCATTAACACTGAATGAACTGTCAGATACAGTTTATCTTGAACTTGGTCCAAGACAAGTCCTATCAGGATTTTTGATGCAAAACCTAAGTGATTTAACTCAAGTTCGCTTTAGTCCTGCGATGATAAATCCAGGAAAAAAACGTGAAGAACTGAATAATTTTGCTACTTTGTTAGGTCAACTTTGGGAGTTTGGCCTATCGCCAAATTGGTCATTACTAATCGAACAATATTCAAATAAAAGGGTAAAAATTCCTACTTACCCATTTCAACGGAAAACTTTTAAAATTCAACCTTTAATTTCATCGGTCCACCAGCAGCCCGCTGAATTAAATCATCATGACAATATTTTAGATAGTTTCAATTTTGCGACTATCAATTTGGAGCAAGCAACTGTGAATAATACATTAATTGATCAATTAAAAAGCCTGTTTTCGGATGCTTCTGGCCTTGATTTAACTCAAGCAGGCAATGACGAAGGCTTTTTCGAACTAGGATTGGATTCGCTTTTCTTAACACAAGCAGCATTACAAGTTAAAAAAGTATTTAAAGTTAAGGTCACTTTTCGGCAGTTATTGAATGAGTGTGGTACTTTTTCCGATTTGGCAAATTATTTAGCTGAGCAAGGTGTCAACTTGGCCCCACCTGCTCAGCCTCCTATAGCCAATAATCGACATTCTCCTGATCATCAGGCTGCATCGATGCAAGCCAAAGCTGTAACGCAAAATACGCAAGCGATTCTGCCGCAACAAACCGGCATACAGCAACAAGCCTCTATACCACAACTAACAACAGTTACCGCATCACTTAATGCTGGAGCCCATGTTGATATTAACGGCCTGACTCAATTACTAAGTCAACATGCACAGCTATTAAATAGTCAAACTCAGTTATTGACCCAAGCGCTAGGGCAGCAAAATATACCTTTATCCGCGATAACTGCCGCGCAGGCTGCTCCTCATTCAGTCGATACTGCGCAACAGGCAAGTGCAAGCACCGTTTTACCATCAAACGAAACAACGGCTAAAACCGGTGTAACTGGTGAAAGTAAGGCAAAACCATTTGGCGCTTCGGTGAGAATTAATGTTAAACGAAGTAATGAGCTGACAAGTAAACAACAATCTGATCTGCAAGCACTGTCAGACCGTTATAATGAAAAATTTAAAAGTTCTAAAAGCTTTGCTCAAGAAAACCGTAAGCAGTTGGCTGATCCTCGCGTTGTTTCGGGATTTCGAAATACACTCAAAGAAATTATTTATCCCATTGTTGTTGAAAAATCTGCTGGCGCATATTTATGGGATATTGATGGTAATCAGTTTATCGATATTACTTGTGGATTTGGTTCAAACTTTTTTGGTAATGGTGCCGATTTTATTCGTGAATCTGTTGCGGCACAATTGCAACAAGGTTACGAAATTGGCCCACAAAATCCTTTAGTTGCAGAAGTGTCAAAAGGGTTTTGTGAAATGACAGGTCTTGATCGAGTCGCTTTTTGTAATACCGGATCCGAAGCTGTTCTTGGTGCTATTCGATTAGCACGAACAGTGACGGCTAAAGATAAAATTGTTATGTTTGATGAGGACTATCATGGCATTAATGATGAGGTGATTGTAAACCGAAATAATCAAGGTACCTCAATAGCTGCTGCAGCGGGAATTCCTCAAGCTGCTGTGAGTGAAACGGTTATTTTAGATTATGGACAAGACAGCGCACTGGATTACATTCGCGAACATGCTGATGAAATTGCTGCTGTATTAGTTGAGCCTGTTCAAAGTCGAAATCCCAGTTTACAACCGAAAGCTTTCCTCGAAAAGTTACGCGCTATTTGTACCGAAAATGAAATGGCATTAATTTTTGATGAAGTTATCACTGGGTTTAGAATTCATCCTAAAGGTGCTCAAGGTTACTTTGGTATTCAAGCCGACTTGGCCACCTATGGTAAAGTTATTGGTGGGGGTATGCCTATTGGCGTAATAGCCGGGGCGAGCGAATACATGGATGCACTTGATGGCGGTTATTGGCAATATGGGGACGACTCGGCACCCGAAGTTGGTGTGACTTATTTTGCAGGTACCTTTGTGCGTCATCCTTTGGCATTAGCGGCAGCAAAAGCGGTATTAAAAAAACTAAAAGCAGAACCGGAAATTCAAAAGAATCTTAACCAAAAAACAACACAAATGGTTAAAACACTAAATGATTATTGTCAATCTGTTGGTGTGCCAATAAAAATTGCCAGTTGTGGTTCATTATTTAAAATAAAAATTCCACAAGAAATACCTTATGAAGAGTTGCTTTATGTATTGTTGAGAGAAAAAGGAATACATATTTGGGATGCCAGACCATGCTTTTTAACGACTGCGCACAGTGACAAGGATATCGCACAGTTTATCAATCAATTTAAAGCTGCAATCGATGAAATGTTAGATATGGATTTTTTACCGTCTGAAAAACCAAAAGCGGCTAAAACATTTAATGCTGAAGAACCGCCGGTAGCGGGTGCACGATTAGGCAAGGATCGTAAAGGAAATCCTGCCTGGTTTATTGAAGACCCGGAACGTCCTGGTAAATACTTACAAATGGAAACTGTATAATGTCACAAATTAATACCCATGCGGTCGATTTTGACCCATTTGCTGAGGGGGCGTTAGCCTTAACTTGTGCAACCACTGAAGCACAAAAGGAAATCTGGTCGTCGATTCAAATTCATGAAAAGGCAACCTGTGCATTTAATGAGTCGATTACCTTGCACTTGCTGGGACAGTTAAATATTGATGAGTTAAAAAGTGCTATTAACTTTTTAGTCAATCGACATGAGGCATTAAAAACAACATTTAGTGAAGATGGTGAAAGCTTATGTATTGCCGAATCATTAAATGTTGACTTAACAATTGTTGAGACTGCTCAGCAAAGTTTACAAGAAAAACTCGAACAGTTACTGGATGATGAAGCGGAGTTAGGGTTTGATTTACAACATGGGCCGCTTATTCGATTTACCTTACTCAAAACAGCTACTGATGCGCAAACTACACTAACAAATGAAACTGACCAACATTACTACTTAATTTTAACGGCGCACCATATTATTTGTGATGGTTGGTCTCTTGGTATTTTATTGTTCGATCTGGCTAAAGTTTACAGTGCATTTGTTAATTCGAAAATGCCTGAGATAGAAGCCGCTTTCCCTTTTAGTGAGTATGCTCAAGAAAGTGAAACTGAAATTAATCAACAAAATGATGAGGCCTATTGGACGCAACTTTTTTCTCAATTTACCCCCGCGTTTGAATTACCGACAGACCTGCCAAGGCCTGGCTTTCGAACCTTTAATGCCAAACGAATTGACTTTTCAGTTGATATTAGTGTAATCGAGCAAAGCAAACAACTGGCATCATCGTTAAAGTCAAGTTTAACATCGCTGATGATGGCTGCGTTCGCTGTGTGCCTGAATCGCTGGAGTGGTGAAGAAACTTTAGTGATTGGTATTCCGTCAGCGGCTCAGCCTGCTTATTCACCTGAGGGATTAGTGGGGCATTGTGTTAACTTATTACCTATTCCGGTACAGGTTAATCCACAACAGACATTCGATAAATTGGTTACCCAACTTAGTGATAGTGTCATTAGCGCTTATGAACACCAAAATTACACTTTTGGTAGTTTATTGAAAAAATTGCAAATTAAACCCGATCCTTCTCGTATACCATTGGTACCGGTGTTATTTAATATTGATCGTGGCATTCAAGATGGTGAGCTGCCATTTGCTGGTTTACATACGGCGTTTTTATCAAATCCAAGGCATTACGAAAACTTTGAAATGTTCATTAATGCTGCTGATTATGGTAATCGCTTTATCATTGAGTGCCAATATAATACGGATTTATTTTCGGCAGAAAATATTCAAGCCAGACTTAAAGAATTTGTTACCGTTCTTGGTGAAATTAATCAACAATATTTGTCACCGTCTTTAGAACACACTGTAAATCAATCAGCAAGAGCAATTTCTCAAATTAAATTATTGTCGAGAGATGATGAAAATTTAGTGATAGCACAGGATAATCAAACGGATATCGAATTACCTAATACGCTATTAATTCACGACAACATTAATCTCACTGCACAAAAATATGCTGATAAAATTGCGGCTGTTGCTGGTGAACAACACTTGAGTTATGTGCAGCTCAATAATCAAAGTTATCAATTTGCGCGCTATCTAATTGATTGCGGTGTAACTAAAGGGACATTGGTGGGGGTCTCGCTCGAACGAAATGAGAAAATGCTGGTTGTATTGCTTGGCATATTGAAAGCCGGAGCAACTTACGTGCCTCTCGATCCACAGTTTCCTGCAGATCGAATTGCTTACATGATTGACGATGCGCAATTAAGCTTTGTAGTTACGCAATCAGACTTTGGTGGGATTTTTTCGAGGGTAGAGCACATACTGCTAATTGATGAACTGGCGGAAAAAATTGTTACGCTAAGCGATACGCCATTTGATGCTCAGGTAAATAGTGACGACCTTGCTTATATTATTTATACCTCGGGCTCTACAGGAAAACCTAAAGGAGTAATGGTTCATCATGGTGCGATGATGAATTTTCTGTTCAGCATGGCACAGCAACCTGGTATAACGCCGCAAGATGTTTTGTTAGCAGTAACCACGCTTTCATTTGATATTTCTATTCTTGAAATATTTTTACCATTGCTTGCCGGCGCGTGTGTTGTTATTGCAAATAAAAATGAATCTACTGATGGACGACAGTTAATCGAATTAATTCACAAACATGCAGTGACAATGATGCAGGCAACGCCTGCCACTTGGCAAATGTTGTTGTTAACCCAGTGGCAAGGTAAAGCCGACTTAACTGCGTTATGCGGCGGTGAAGCTTTGGCAAAAGACTTGGCAGAAAAATTACTTAATAAAGTGAAATGTTTGTGGAATATGTACGGGCCAACCGAAACGGCTGTTTGGTCTTCTTGCACCCAAATTATCGATAGCCAGCACTTTGGTATCGGTAAACCTATTGCGAATACTCGGTTTTATATTTTAGATGAGGCGCTAAACCCAGTGCCCAATGGGTTAGCGGGAGAATTGTTTATTGCTGGTAAAGGTGTCAGTCAAGGATATTTAAATCGTACAGATTTAACTGCGGAAAAGTTTATTGCAGATCCTTACTGTCAAAATGAAATGATGTATCGCACCGGTGATTTGGTTAAACGGCAATTTAATGGCGAATTAGAATATATTGGTCGCTTGGATAATCAGGTGAAAATCCGAGGTTATCGCATTGAATTAGATGAAGTCGAAGCGGTCGTTAGAAAATATCCCGAAGTGATCGATTGTGCGTTAGCGGCAAAAACTCATCAGGCTGGCGATAAAAGACTGGTGTGCTATGTTGTCTGGAAAAATATTGAGTCAGCAAAAAGCGAAACGAATGAATCTGCACAAGCCAATACGCTAGCACAACTAACAAGGTTTATGCGAGACTGGCTGCCTGATTATATGATACCGCAACACCTGGTCAGTCTGGAAAGTCTGCCAAGAATGCCAAATGGTAAACTAAACCGCAAAGCTTTACCTGATGTTAAGTTAGAGAAGAATCATTCAAGTGAATTTTCTGCGCCACAGACAGACACTGAAAAATGGTTGGCCGAGCAATGGAGTAATATTTTATCCGTTCGTAAAATTGGTCGAGACAGTGACTTTTTTGCGCTTGGTGGACACTCGCTGTTAATCGCACACTTAATTCAACAAATTGCCAGTGACAAGTCGATTCATTTGCAATATCGCGATTTATTTGATTATCCGCAATTATATCAACTGGCAGAAAGAATAGATAACTTTAATCAACCACTTGTCGCAAACACCCACAACATTCCTAAAAAAGATGACGATACCGCAAATATCCTTTCTCTTGCACAGCAACGGTTGTGGTATCTGGATAAATTAGAAACGGGAACGGTGCTATATAATTTACCATCGGCTTTTCGATTCATTGGTTCATTGAATATCGCGGCATTAGAAACAAGTTTTCAGGATATGCTGACACGTCATGCCAGTTTGCGAACCAGTTTTTCAGAAGATGCGGCAAGTCCCGTTCAAATTATTCATGAACAGCTAAATTTTAAGCTAGAGCTGACAGACTTATCTGAATTTGCTGAACACAAAGAAAGTGAACTTCATCGACAACTTAATCTACTGCAATCACATGTCTTTAAACTGACAGATGCGCCTTTATTTTTAGCAAAGTTGTTTTGCTTGTCAGAGACCGAGCATGTTCTCTTTTTTATGCCTCATCATGCAATTTTTGATGGTTGGTCATTTGATATTTTTCTACACGAATTGACAACCGGATATTGCCAGCATATTGGGCAGCCTACCAATTCGCTCCCTGAACTACCGATTCAATATACCGATTATGCTCATTGGTTACGTGAATATTTAAGTGGTGATGAGTTGAATCAACAGCTGCAATACTGGACTGAAAATTTAGCTGGCAATTTGCCTGTGCTGGAAATGCCACTAGATAAACCCAGACCTGAAGTTGCCAGTCATTTGGGGGAAGAAATATTTTTTGATATTCCTGAGCAAGCATTTGAAAAAATAATTGCCTTGGCTAATCAGCAAGGGGTATCGGTCTTTATGGTGATGCTCAGTATTTATAGTGTATTACTTTATCGATATACCGGACAAAAAGATCTGATTATTGGTGCCCCGATGGCTGATAGAACCCGCGCTGGCACAGAAAACCTGATCGGCTTTTTTGTCAATGCCTTAGTGCTGCGTATTCCTATTTTACCGGATAATTCATTTTCGCAGCTTTTACAAAACGTTAAAGAAATCTGTCTCTCTGGTTTTGCCAATCAAGATACGCCTTTTGAAAAAATTGTTGAAGTTTTGCAACCAGAAAGAGACTTTAGTCGGGCGCCACTTTTTCAAACATCATTAACTTATCAGGATGTTTCTGCACGCGAAAATCATATGGGTGATATTGATATTCAGCAGATTGAAATTCCCAACCATTGTGCACCATTAGATATTAATATTTGGTTAAAACGACGTGGAAATAAAATTTCGGGTGCGTTTGTTTATAACTGTGCACTATTTGAACGCGAGAGCATTGAACAGTTCAGCCGCCACTTCATTTCACTAGTTAGTCGAATTAACGATTTGACTGAGCAGTCATTATGGCAGATACCTTTGTTAACAAAGGCCGAGTACGAACAAGAAATTTCACGTAATCATCCGCCAATTAAACAATGGCAAACACCTTCTTTATTACACGAATTATTCGATGGTGCGGCTGAATTACATGCTGAAAAAATAGCGGCGAGTTGCTCGGGCACTACTCTCCAATATGCAGAGTTACAACAAAAAAGTAATCAGTTTGCCAATTATTTAAATGCTCAAGGGATTGAACGAGGCGTGATGGTTGGCTTGTGTGTTGACCGTTCGGTCAATATGCTTATTGCCATGCTGGGCATTTTAAAAGCGGGTGCTGCTTATATTCCGCTGGATCCAGAATTTCCGACGGAACGGCTTGATTATATGATACAAGATGCGTCGCTTGATTTTGTTGTTACCGAGTCTGCCCATTTAAATAAACTGAGTGCTGTCGATAAGCACATTGTTATTGATGACATCAGCCAATTAATTAACAACCTACCGAATGGCTTAAGTTTTCAAGCAGAAACAACACCTGATGACATTGCTTATGTGATTTATACATCGGGTTCGACGGGAAACCCAAAAGGTGTATTAGTTCAGCATTCTGCCGTGGTTAATTTTATTAATAGCATGTCAATTAAACCTGGTATTACCGCTGATGATAAACTTTTAGCCGTAACAACTTTATCTTTTGATATTGCGGTGCTTGAACTGTATTTACCTATTACCAACGGCGCACAAGTTGTTATTGCCACTCGACAAGAAGCAAACGATAGTCGATTGTTATTAAAAATATTCAAGCAGCACTCAATTAGCATCATGCAAGTAACGCCGGCAACCTGGCGACTGCTAATTTCTTCCGGTTGGTCGGGCAAATCTACAGATGGCGATAGTCAACAAGCTAAATTAAAAGCGCTGTGTGGTGGTGAAGCCTTACCCGCAGACTTGGCTGCGACATTAACCCAGCGATGCGATCAACTTTGGAACATGTATGGCCCAACAGAAACGACTGTATGGTCGAGTTGCGGAATGATCAGTGAATTGGCGAGTGCATCTTCACATGGTACGAGTGAAAATTCTGTATTAAATGCGGTCACTAATTTTAGTCCCGATATTGGCCAGGCTATCGACAATACACAACTTTATGTGCTGGATGAAAACCTTAATCCTGTACCTACCGGTGTTTCTGGCGAATTATATATTGGTGGTGCAGGTGTAACTAAGGGCTACCTGAATCAGCCTGAATTAACTGAACAACGCTTTATCGACAACCCTATCAGTGGCTCAGGAAAAATTTATCGTACGGGTGATAAAGCGCGTTATTTATCTGATGGCCGACTACTATGCCTGGGGCGATTAGATAATCAGGTAAAGGTAAGAGGATATCGAATTGAATTGGGTGAAATTGAATCTGCGGTTCGCCATCATCAGTCAGTTCAAGATTGTGCGGTGACGGTAATTGGATCGGATTCTGGCGATGTCAGATTGGTTTGTTTTGTGGTTTGGCAATCTGGGCATTCCCATACAGTTACCGAAATGAGAAATTTTCTACGAGAGAGACTGCCGCAATATATGATTCCACAGCATCTCGTTGAACTATCAAGTTTGCCGCAAACGCCCAACCTAAAATTAGATAGAAAAGCATTACCTTCATTGTTTAAGGCACAAAATACACAGCAACGCTATGTGCCACCCAAAACAGAGATGGAGAAATGGCTGGCTGCGCTATGGTGTAAGATTATCGGCATCGATCAGGTTAGTCGGCATGATAACTTTTTTGATCTGGGAGGGCATTCATTGCTCTCTATGCAAGTCATTAATCAGATTAGTCAAGAAAAAAATATCGATATTCATCCTCGGGAATTATTACTCGAGAATTTAAGTACTATCGCCAGTAAAATATCTGAAAGTCTATTGATAACGACGAGCAATTCTCAACTTGAGAATTCAAAACAGAAAGTATCAGAGACTTCGGTTGCTGAAAGACACCATCTAGATGATAAAAATGCAAAAAATAGTGTGTTAGACAAAAATAGCATTAAAGAAAATCAATCTGGAAAAAATGGTATAAAGCGTATCTTTAAAAAAATATTTAAATCCTGAATACCGAAAATTTACCGATGAGGTGTTCAGTTAATTTAACAATTAATCAATGATGAATATTTGAAAAAGTATTTAAAAAACTTATTTGGGAAGAAGAGTAGAAAATTAGCATGCATAGCTTTCATTTTGGAAATAGCCAAGAGCCTCTTTATGGTGTTCACCATGAACCTGTTGGAACCGCCTTTAGGCAGTCGGCGGTTATAATCTGCAATCCGATTGGCCATGAATATTATCGTGCTCATACCGCACTTTGTACCTTAGCCGATCGCTTGGCCAATAATGGCTATCATGTACTTAGATTTGATTATCGCGGTACTGGCGATTCATTTGGTGAGTTGGCCGATTACAGTGTAGCAGACTGGTGTGATGATATTATGCTGGCGGCGGATGAGTTAAAAGCAATGAGTGGTGTTAATAATATTGTCGCCATCGGATTACGTGCTGGCGCGCTATTAACATTGCTGACCGCTAAAAATTATTCATTTGACCAGTTGATTTTATGGGATTGTATTACTCAGCAGTCATCAGTTGGGCAAAACCTGCAAGCGATGCATCGTCAATTTTTACAAAGTCAATATTGGTTCAAGTATCCGCAAGATAGTCAGGTAAGTGAAGTAAATGAATATTTAGGATTTCATTACTCAGCCGATTATTTAAAATTTTTAAATGGTGCTGATGAGCAATTGGTTGAACTACCTGACTATTTGCCAGTTACGTCTATCTATTCGACAAAAACACCAGAAAATATTGATAGCGAAAATATGTTTAATAAAATGTTTAACGAATATCAATGTCACTATATTGATGAGGCGATTCATTGGAATGATGTGATGAAACATGATATTAAATTAACAACAGCCGATACCTTAACCTTTATTGAGGAGGCGCTATCTTGATGCGAGAAATAGTTTCAATTTTTGGACGAAATAATAACCTGCAAGGCATATTGAGCTTGAATGATCAAAGCGGTAAGCCGCCAATTGAAAACGATACTATGTTAGTTGTCTTAAATGCAGGTACTGCTCATAAAGCCGGACCTTTTCGCTTGAATGTTGATATTGCACGATATGCTGCTAAAAACAATATCAATGCATTTCGATTTGATCTGGGTGGATTAGGCGATAGTATTAAAGTCCCCAGTGCTTTAACCCATGAAGAAAGCGTCCTGAATGATATTGAAGATGCATTGGATTTTCTTGAATACAAATATCAAGCTAAAAATTTTATTGTCATAGGCTTATGTACGGGAGCCGTTCACTCACACAAAATGGCATTAAAAGATGAAAGAGTCATCGGTTGTATCTGGTTAGACGGTTATGGATACCCAACCAATAAATTTCATTTTTTACGTTATGCACAAGTTGCAGTTGACCCGGTTCGTCTGGCTTCTTCTGTTTCAAAAAGAACCATTGGAAAATTATTTGGCAGCAAAGACAAGGCCAAAATGTTAAATGGTGAAAGTGTTGATGAGTATATTTGGAAACTGCCACCAATAGAGCAGTACATTGACGAAATGAATTTTCTCAAACAACGTGATGTTAAGTGCTTATATATTTTTACCGGTGGTATTAACGAGTATTATAATTACGAAGCTCAATTTACCGATGTATTTGGTGATTATGACTTTATGAAAAATGTTGACATCAAGTACATTGAATCAGCCAATCATACTTTTGTTGTGCGTCGAGATAAACAAGTGATGTTAAATGTGATTGGCGATTGGCTCAAAAAAATACTGAAGGTTGAATCAAACACAGGCACTGCGAATACTGATTAATGCTTAAAGGATGATGGGTTAAAACTAATGAGCCATGCGTTTTCATTAATAGCGAGACTGAAAAGTTTTCGCTATGCCCTTGCTGGTATTGGAGAGTTGCTTAAAAGCCAGCACAATGCCTGGGTTCATTTAGGCGTAACTGTTGGTGTCGTTGTCGCTGCATTTTATTTTCGTATTAATCAAATAGAATGGTGTATTGTTATTTTTGCTATCGTCATTGTCTGGGTGGCAGAAGCATTGAATACTGCGCTTGAATTTTTATGTGATCACGTTTCATCTGAATTTCATCCATTGATTAAAAAATCAAAAGATGTTGCGGCTGGTGCAGTGCTTTTGAGCGCAATCGGTGCAGTGGTGATTGGTGTGATTATTTTCGGACCGTATATTAAATCATTAACTGGTTAGTAAGCCGGGCGTTTTAAAAAGACATCTTTAAAATACTTATGAATACTCCAATCATTAATTGGAACCCTTGCCTATTGTTTGACTAAATTTGCTACCAGCAAAATTGAAAATCGTACTTTTAAGGTTTTACCTTTTTGTCTGATAGGCGGCGCAAATAGCAAGTTGCGATTAGATTGAAAGGGGATTTATTTTTTCGTGCAAATTGAATTATTAGTCTAGAATTTTATAGCCTTTCACGATATTTTTTCCTCAAATTGTTTTAAATATACATCACTTATAGCAGTTGTCTTTTATCAAGCATTTGTAATTACTACGCTTCGTAATTGTTAAGTTGCTGATTTAATTAATAAACACAAATGACGCTTATATTTATATTCAGTAAAGCGGAGTAATTACCTCTTGAAAATTACTTTCTTCTTTGTAAAATGCCGATATTAAAAGTAATTTGGAATCAGTAAAAAACTCGCTTGAAGATTAATGGGATTTACTGCGTTTAATCAGCTGTTATATTTAAACAAACTATGGAGATAGAAAAATGATAGAGGTACTAAAGGATGTATTAATTTCTTCGGATGATATTGATCAATACTATGAAGAGGCTCCCGTTAACCTTTGGAGAGCAAGAAAAATTAGGCAGGTGGGATCTCTTTTTGGTTTAGTTGAAGAAGATAAAGTATTATCCAATGGTCAAATTCGTCCAGCGGATATAACCGTTTTTACTAAAAATGGCACTAAATGGGTTACATGCAAGCCTTCTCCAAGAGGGATCAGCACGTTCGATAGACCGAATACATTTAAAGGAAATTCATGGGAATATTATAAAATCCCATGTGGTACGCTACTTCCTGTTGGTCTTGCTATAGTCAAAGACAAATTTAATAGGCGAATGGGAGCAACACATTATACTATTGCTCCCGCTTATGATATGCCATTATCCCAATTTAAGTCGTTATTAGACCGTCTCGCAACGCTAGTAATAAGGGAAGCAATATGAACTTGGATATATCAAAACAGCATTTGATTCTACTAGTTTCAGCTTTAAATGATGCCATTAAATATAATGAAGGTTTTTTGCGAAGCGAAACCATCAAAGATATATCCGATTATGAAGATCATTTACTCTGTTTAGAAAATTGCCAGGGTTGGCTAGAAGATGAATATAAGCGTCTAAGAGAGACTAATTCAGATTTAATGGAGTATGAAAAAATAATCGGAATATAACAAACGGCTGCAGCGGACAAATTTTCGCTGTCTCCTTTTTTGCAAAAATACGCAAAAAAGCGGCCATCAAAAACTTGCTCGGTGAGCCGAGCGCTAGTGCTCAATCAGAATCAACAACAACGGAGAAAACCAAATGGGATCATATATTGAATCGAACCTTATTAAGGATGAGAAAGTGCAATATGAAGGGAAGACCAGCATCTGGTCATTGCTACCAAAAATTTTATTGGGGTTAATATTACTTCCATTCTATGGCATTGGCCTTATATTATGGGGGGCGGCAGCTATCACGTACTACACCACAGAACTTGCTATTACTAATAAGCGAGTAATCGCCAAATTCGGTCTTATCCGAAGAAACACGGTCGAAATGAATATCTCAAAAGTTGAGAGTATTCAGGTAGATCAAAGCATTCTCGGACGTATCTTTAACTTCGGTAGTGTACTGGTTTCTGGGGCAGGCGACCCAAAAGCTCCAATCCCTGGAATCTCACATCCGCTCAAGTTTCGAAAAATGTTCTTTGAAGTTCAGGAAGGCAGCAGTACGGCTATTCCTCAAACTAGTCCAGCGGCAGAAGTAGCATAAGCACTAACACAAATGAGCCGTTTCTAAGTCAATAAACAAAACAATTCTTTTCGGTCATGTTAGTGGCCGATTTCTTTTCAAAAAGTATTATCATTTTCTTCGTCTGTCGGACCATGAAACAGGACAGCCTCAACCACTGTTTTTTGAGGGATTGAGGTTAAATTGAATTGTGAGATATTTTATTCATATTTATAATTTTTTGTATTTCATAATTTCAAACGTTAAGTTTTAAAGTCGATGTTTTAAGTGAGCATTTGTATTGACTACGCTTTGTAATTGGTAAGTTGCTGATTTAATAAATAAACACAAATTATGCTTGTTTTTACATTCAGTAAAGCGGAGTAATTACCTCTTGAAAATTACTTTCTTCTTTGTAAAATGCTGATATTAAAAGTAATTTGGAATCAGTAAAAACTCGCTTGAAGATTAATGGGATTTACTGCATAGAATATGCTGTTAAGAGTCCCAATGAACAATATTATCAAATCAATTTTACTATCTTTTATATTATGTTGCGGTAACGTAATTGCAGAGGAGCCAAGGATGTCTGAAGAACAAGCGCAGAAAACATGGGATGAGTATCACGATAGAATAAAGAATCGAAGATTAGCTCAAGTTAAAATAATTAACGAGCAACTAAAAGATGCTGGCGTGACAAGCGATTCAGATCTTGTCCTCGACTTCAAATTTTTTACTCCAAAGCAAAGTGGTGCTGAAGGAATAAAAGAGCAACTAAGTGAAAATTATGAAATGACCATCAGCCAAGAAGGTGATTATTGGAACATTAACGGAACAACTAGGCCGTATTCCATCAACCTAGATCCAGAGCAGCATGTTGGCTGGGTAGAATTTATGCATGATGTAGCGCTTTCGTATGGTTGCATATTTAGTGTATGGACTGTCACAGACGTTAAGACCAACAAAACATGGTCCAATGAAAAAATCGAAACAGAGTTTGACTAAATCGACTCTTAACAAGAGCAGGCAGCGCGACATTTTACTCGCGACTTCGCTGCTTCTAAAATGCCGCTGCTGCGGTCGTTAAATGGAAAAATGATAGAAATTAAGATAACACCCTCAAACTTGGTGCCCAAAAAATTATTATTAGAGGCAGATCCATCTATTGATCATATTAATCAATATTTAGCAG